>JBKEGM010000038.1:0-12704 GCA_046710005.1 Natrialbaceae archaeon | reverse complement strand
AAAGTGGGCGTGATACCAAACCCTGTGGGGCAAACGTTCAAATATGCTGAAACCTGAAGACTGTGTAGGCTTGATCGATTTGACAAGTCCTCAGGAAATGTTGCCGCCTCGACTGGGCGTGGAGCACAACTGTGGATGCGTCAGCCAGCCGAATACTCCGAACGATGAACGAAAACCAAATCAAACGCGGGAAGGCGATACAGCGACGGACGGGGAGAACGTTCCACCTCGCGACGCGCCTGCTCCCGCAACGGATCCGGTATCCAACGTACGTCCTCTATGGGTTTTTCCGCATCGCCGACGAGGTTGTTGACGCCGCAGACACGCCCCCACCCGACGAACAGGCCCGACGACTCGACAAACTCAGAGACGAGGCGATCGGCCAGCGGGAGCCCGACGACCCGGTCATGGGGGCATTCCAGGACCTGAAAGCGACGCACGGAATCGCCGACGAAGAGGTGAACGCGTTCGTCGACGCGATGGCCTCTGACATCCACATGGACCGATACGAAACCAGGGAGGATCTCGACGCGTATATGCGAGGGTCAGCCTCCGCCGTGGGTGTAATGATGACCGACGTCATGGAACTCGAGGGGGAAGCCTACGAACGGGCGCTTCCCCACGCCGTTGCGTTGGGCAAAGCGTTCCAGTTGACCAACTTCGTCAGGGACGTTCGCGAGGACGTCGTCGACCGTGACCGGATATATCTCCCCAGAGCGGTCCTCCGTGAGCACGGTGTCGATCCCACGAACATCGAAACGCTGGAATTCACTCCACACATTGCAAATGCCGTCGAGGCCGAACTCAAGCGCGCCGAGCGACTCTATCGTGAGGGCGTGGCCGGAATTCGCTATCTCCCGGCCGACAGCCAGTTCGCGGTCCTCGCTTCTGCCGCCCTCTATGCCGAGCACCACCGCCTGATCCGGGACCGCGATTTCGACGTGATCGCCGAGACGCCGGACTTGGGCCTCGCGCGGTCGCTGTCCGTGCTCGCGCGAACCCGCTGGCACTGGCTCTGGAACAAGGACCCCGAGGCCGTGTTCCGCCGTGTCAGCGCCGTGCCGACCCGGGAAGGGAGCACCCACCGGACCGAACACGAATACGGCGAAGGTGTTCCCGTTCGGTAGTCGGCGTTTTTCTTATCTCGGACGATCCTGGTGGGGCTACCCATCAGTGATCGTTTACTTTATGTAACCGGCGTCAAGGATACGACCGTGTCCGATTTCCCTTCCATTCCCGCGCCACGTTCGATCCCTGACTACGTTGCGGACGGCGCTCGGATTGCGGCGATCCTGTTCGTTTGGGCCGTCATCGCTGCGTTCTTTACCTACGGTGTGAGCGAGATAGGCGGCACTGGGAGCCTCTTCGAGACGCTCGGGCCACAAATCGGTGCGGTCCTCGCGATCACGGGATTGCTCAATGCGCTCCTGTACCTCCTCTACCGCGCGATCGACTACTGGCACCAGCACGCCTGAGTTTCGGCCCAGAGCGACTCCGTCGAGGCCCCGTCAGCGACGAGCAGTCCGCCATGTCCGGCGAACGAACCGGGGAATCCGCGCCGTCGAGACGTCGAAGTCGAACCGGTCGGTCCACAGCAGTCCGACGCCCAGGCCGGCCGCCAGGAGAACGGGGATCCAGTTGCCGTACGCCGCGTTGAGGCCACCCCAGAGGATGACGAAACTCACCAGGTCGTCGAGCATGAACTCGATCTCTTCGAGGCGTCGGAGCAGTCCCTCGCGGACGAACCCGATGTCGAACAGGACCACGGCGACGGCCCCAGAGAGGAGCCAGCCCCCGTAGTTCGACCACGGGACACCATAGAAGCCGCCGGTCTCGTAGGCCCAGAAGTTGATGGCGACTGCTCCCGGATCGAGGACCAAATCGACGACCATCACGAGCGCCAGCACCGACGATAGTCGGATCGCCCGGCTGCGGGCGCGCTTCCCGAGCAGGAGGAGGCCAAGGAGGTAGCTGTTGAGCACGAGGGGGAAGAAAAACACGGGTAAACCGATCGGCACGTCACCGAACAGCATCGGTCCCAGGTCGATTCCGTACGTGAACTCGCCGTAGGGCCAGCCGGTCCGGACGCCCACCAGTTCGATCCCGTAGGCGTAGGCCGCGAGCACCCCCAGGCTGATCCCTGCTCGCCGGTCGGTCAGTGGGAGGACGCCAGCGATGAGTGGCAGGCGCATCACGATCACGCCGATCATGATGAGCATAGCGTTGTACGTCAGGATCGCCGGGAGCCATCCCTGGGCGCTCCCGTACAGCATGACCGCGCCGACCGTGGGGAAGACCACGGCGATCGTAAAGCGATTTTCCCGCACCAGGTCGTCGAACCGGCGTTCGAGTTCCAGCCGGTCGACCCCGTCGAAGCGATCGAACTTACGCATAGATCATCACCCACAGTCCGCCCATGGTGAACAGTGCCCCGACGACCGTGTTGAGGCCCGGAAACCACCAGTAGGCCCGAGAGACGTCGACGTCCGAAAGCGCGATCGCCGAACCCACGATCGGGTAGACCCCGAGCAGCGCACCGAGGCGCACGTCGAGCAGGCCGAAGGCAACCGCGCTGGCGAGCCAGGCACCGACGCAGTACGCATGGGTGCGGCCTTCGCCGAGGACGGTTGCGGTCGTCCGAATCCCAACCGCGCGATCGGGTTCGATGTCGGGAATGGCGGAGAACGTATGCATCGCCATGGTCCAGAACCACCCGCCAGCGATCGCGAGCATCGGCGGAAGCCTGCCCGCGATCGCCGCAAAGGCCACGACCCCTGGCAAAACGTACAGCCCGTTCGAGAGGGAATCGAAAAAGGGGGTGGTCTTGAACCGGAGTGGCGGCGCGCTGTACTCGATTGCCAGGAAGTAGTACGCGATCAGCACTGCGACCCCCACCCACGGCAGCCAGGGGACAAGCCCGAGACCGAGCAGGCCGGACGCCAATACGACGAGGCGAATCGACGTCCGATCCCGATACTGAACTTCCGGTCCGGCTTCGGTTTTCTTCGGGTTCACCGCGTCGATATCGGCGTCGAACGCGTCGTTGACGCCGTAGAGGAAGACGTTCGCGGGAATGAGGAAATAGGCGACGAGGGCGATCGCCAGCGGCGAAACCAGCTCATCTACGCCGTTAGCGGCGTAAACGACGGCCACGAGGGCCGGGCCGCCCAGGTAGGGCCAGAACCGCGGGCGCGAAAGGCGCAGGAGATAGCCCGAGGCGGTGTTCTCGGACGGGACAATCGAGGTGAGGCGGTCAGCGACGCTCTCGGAAACCCCACTCGCCGCCATACCGTCTCGATTCTCTTCCACCATGCGTTTGCTATGTTTGTCGACCGTCGTCTTCGTTCGATGTCATCGCCTTCCTCCCGTGCCCCTCGTTCGATGCCATTTCGTCACTCCCCTTGGTCATCGATCAGTTTTGTCGCGGCGTGCTCGCCGCCGATCAGGCACATCGGCACGCCGATCCCTGGATTCGTGTACGCGCCGGTGAAGTAAAGCCCGTCGACGGCCTTGGACCGATGTGGCGGCCGAAACGCCGCCGTCTGCCGGAGCGTGTGGGCGATTCCCAGCGCGGTTCCCTTCGTCGCGTTGTACCGGTCCGCGAAGTCGCCAACCGAGAACGACTCCTCGAAAACGATTCGATCCCGGAGGTCTGCCCCCGTGTTGTCCGCGATGTCCGCCAGGATCCGCTCCCGGTAGGACTCGCGAACCCCTGGCGAGTCGTCGATCCCCGGCGCGATCGGCACGAGGACGAACAACGCGGTGTGGCCGTCGGGTGCAACGGTATTGTCCGTCTTTGAGGGGACACAGACGTAGTAGGCCGGGTCGTCGGGCCAGGTCGGGTCGTCGAAGATTTCCGCGAAATGCTCCTCCCAATCCGTGGGCAGGACGAGCGTGTGGTGAGCGAGTTCGGGCACATCGCCCTCGACGCCGAGGTACAGCAGGAACGCGGACGGGGCGTACGTTCGGGACTCCCAGTAGTCGGCGTCGTACCCGCGCTTTCGTTCGTCGAGCAGTTCCTGCTCGGTGTGGCGGTAGTCGGCGTTGCTGACGACGTAATCGCACTCGATGCCGTCTTGTCCTTCACGTTCGACCCGGAACCCGCCGGCCCGGCCCTTGATTTCGGTGACGGGGACTGCCGTCCGGTACTCCACGCCGAGTTCCCTTCCAAGGTCGGCCATGGCTTCGACGACTGAACCGATCCCGCCCTCGGGGTACCAGACACCGAGGTTGAAATCAACGTGACTCATCAGGTTGTACAGCGCCGGCGTGTTGTTGGGAGCCCCGCCCAGGAACACGAGCGAATACTGGACGATCTGCTGGAGTTTCGGGTGCTCGAAGTAGTCCGCAACGTGGTCCTGCATGGTTCCCAGCAGCGACAGCCCGTTGGCGTGGCGCGCAACGTCCACGTCGACGAAGTCCCGCATGCGGGAGCGATCGGTGTAGACGAAGTGTTCCATCCCCACTTCGTAGGTGTACTCGGCTTCGTCGAGGTAAGCGTCCAGGGTCTCGCCCCCGCCGTCCTCGTACTCCTCGAACACGGCTTTGGCCGCCTCGCGGTCTGCTGGCACGTCGACCCGATCGCCGTCCTTGAAGAAAATCCGGTAATGTGGGTCGAGGCGTTCGAGTTCGTAGTAGTCCTCGGGTGCCCGACCGAAGTGGTCGAAGAAGCGCTCGAATACGTCGGGCATCAGGTACCAGGAGGGCCCCATGTCGAAGCGAAAGCCGTCCGCCTCCAGGACCGACGCACGGCCCCCCAGTTGTTCGTTCTTCTCGAGCACGGTGACGTCGGCGCCGGCGTCGGCGAGATAGACGGCCGTCGAGAGGCCGCCGAATCCGCCCCCGATGATTATGATCTCCGATCCGTCGAGGGTTGTCATGGCAACGGTTAGTCGTCCGGTGTTCATAAATTGGTTGCCTATTCGAGGGATTCCGGATGGCGGCGTGATGGATTGCCTACCGGAACCCTGCCGTCACAATGGCCCACGGTTCCGTACATTTACGTCTCGGCACCCGAAGCGAATTCTATGAGCCAGGACGAAGGCGAATCCGAGGACGAGTCTACCGTCGTCGTGACGGGCGGGACTGGGGGCATCGGGGCGGCGGTCGCCCGAGAGTTCGCCGAGGCGGGCGACCGTGTGGTCGTCGGCTCCCGGGACGCTGAAGCGGTCGAGGGCCTCGTTGCGGACCTTTCCGAGACCACGGCTACCACTGGCGTCCGGACCGATGTCCGCGACGAGTTCGATCTGGAGCGTTTGATGGAGACGGCCTCGAGGTTCGGGGCCCGTGGCATCGACGTCGTCGTCGCCGCGGCGGGCGTCTACCACGGCGATCCGGGTGCGACGCCTGCCGACGAGGAGTCGTACGCATCGTTCGACGATCACCTTCGGACGAACGCCCGCAGCGTCTTCGCGACGATCAAAGAGGCGATTCCGCACCTCGCCAGCGACGGCCGCGTGATCGTCCCGACGGGTAGTGTCGCCCGGGATCCACCGCCCGGATTCGGCGCCTACGCGATTTCAAAGGCGGCCGCCGAGAGCGTGGTCCGAGCGTTCGCGGCCGACGTCGAGCAGCCCGTCGGCTGCGTCGACCCTGGGCGCGTGGCGACCGATCTGGCGGGTGGTGAGGGTCGCGATCCCGCCGACGTTGCGCCGCTGTTCCGGTGGGCGGCGACGGAGGCTCCGGCGGACGAACTGAACGGTAACGTCCTCGAACTCGCGGACTGGCGGGCTCGAACTGCCTGAGGGGGCAGGTTTGGGGCGTCTAGGCTGGATCCGTGGAATTATCACGTTCGATACCTTGCTGTTCGTCAATGGGTATTAACGAGGACATCGGATTTATTAAGCTGTCCGAGGGCGCGTCAGTTGCTGGTGTCGGGGCCGTCGTGGTCCTCCTCCTGCTGTCCGGGATCGCGATGGTGATCGCCCGGGGTGATCCGGTCCTGTGGAAACTCCTGGCGATTTCCTGGGTCGCGTTCCTCGCGATGGCCGGCTCCGTCCCGTTCGGCGCCCGGGCTGCGGACGATCCCCATCCCCGGACCCTGGTGTGGGGCTATGGCCTCGCCAGCGGGGCCATGATCACGAGCGCTGCCCTCTTTTTGCTGCCGCAGGCGATCGGTCTCGACCCGAAGATCGGCGGAATCGGTGTGGCCCTCGGGCTCCTGACCGGGTTCGGCGTGCATACGATCGGACATCGCCTGACTCATGCCGATCTGCCCTTCGATCACACCGCCGTCGAGATTGCGGCCCACGCTTTCGCCGCCGGGACGATCATCGGCCTCATCTACGGGACGATGCCGTCGCTGGGGCCTTTGCTCGGGCTGGCGATCGTCTCGCACAAAGGCCCGGCCGGGTATGCTGCAGCGCGTCGTTTCCGCCGGATCGACAAGCCCCTCGCTATTCTCCTGATACCGGCCAGCGGGCTGGGGATCATGGCGATTCCGGTGGGGCTCGTTGGACTGCCCCCGATCGACCCGCTCGACGCCCTCGTGTTCGGGTTCGCTGCCGGAATCTTCCTCCACGTCGCGATGGACTTTCTCCCCTCCTGCGAGGTCGGCAGCGACGTTTACGAGGTCGTCTCACCGGGCGAGCACGAGCACCAACTGCTCGATGAACTGCGAATTCATGCGGTCGCCAGTACGGTGGTTGGCGGGGCGGCAGTGGTCCTTGCGTGGCTCGCGATTGGTTGAGTCGGGCTGAGGCCGTTTGCTCCCCCCGCTGCACCCTATAATCGCCGCTTCGTGGCCGGATCCTCAAGGCCCCAAAGCGCCTCAGGCAGAAAGTCCTCGAGGTGGTCGACCATCCGGCGGTCGGTGACGTCCAACCCCTCGCAGTGCTCGAACGCCTCGTCGCGCACGTCGACGTGCAGGTCGCCGTCCTCGCGCCACACTTCCAACGGGAACACCCAGCAGCGCGTCGGTTTCCAGCCGTCGTCGGACTCGGCCTGGAGCGCACACAGGCCGTCTCCCCGGAGGAAATAGCAGCCGTTGCCCGCGTCGTCGACATGACACTCGCGGTCTTTCGTCTCCTTTCGGACGAACCGCTCGCCCCGAACTGTCGTGGTCGCCTCGCCGAGATTCGCCCGTTCCGCAAGGGTCCGGAAGTCCGCATCATACAGGAGGACGCCGTGGTGACAGCACCACGTGCACTCGTCGACGCACTTGAAAGTGCGGTCGGGGTCGAACTCCACTACGACCTCGCAGCCGGGGTGGACCTCGATGCGGTGCTCGTCCGAATCGGTCGACACACCCGGCCATCCGGGATGCTGGGGCAAAAGGCTCGCGGAGGAAGGGCGGCAAACGACTACACGAGTCGGTCGTACAGCGCCACAAGGTCGTCCTCGATGGCCTCGAGGGTGAAGTCCTCGCTTCGTTCGGCCGCCTTCTCGCCCAGGCGATCCCGGAGCTGGGCGTCTCTCAATTGATCCAGCGCGTCCGTGAAGTCAGACGAGGCCTTCAGACAATCCTCGCCGTCGTCCAGCCACTCGAACGTTTGGATGTCCCGGACGACTGGTGGTTTGCCGCAGGCCATCGCCTCCAACAGTGCCATCCCCTCGTTCTCGTTTTTCGTCGGGAAGAAGAAGACGTCGCCCGCGGCGAAGGCGCCGCGAATGTCATCCACGTAGCCGGTAAACGTGCAGTTGTCCGGCGAGCGTTCGACGAGTTCGCGAGTGCGCCGACTCTGCAGGACCCGGTCGAGAGTGCCGCCGGTCGGGTTGAGATATCCGAACCAGGCGAAGTCGAGTTCGGGCATCGATCGGGCGGTTTCGACGAACGTTTCGAGCCCCTTGCGCTCGATGACGTGCCCCACCATGAACACCACTGGCGGATCGAGATCGTAGCGGTCCAGGTACTCTTCGCGCAGGGATTCGTGGCCCTCGAGGCGGCTCGGATCGAACCCGTTGCTGATCACCGTCGCCGGGGCATCGGTGTAGTCCCGAATCACCTCGCGATTGTACTCGGAGGGGCAGACGACGTGGTCCGCCAGCGAGTAGGCAGACCGGAGGTAGGGTTTGAGGGGTTTCGCGAGAATATTCGAGAACGCGAAACTCTCCCTGAAGTCCTCCGCCGTCTGGTGAGTGTGCACCAGGACGGGAATCCCACGGCGTCGGGCCCGTGTTGCATAGTAGATGGATCGTGGGCCCATATTGTTGAGGTGAAGGAGGTCGACGTCGAGCGAGGGTTCCGTGCTGTACTCGATCCCTGACCGATCGAGGATCGTCCGCTGGTTCTGCACCGACTGGGCGTGCCCGCCCGTGATGGCCTGCTCCCACTCGAAGTAGTGGCTGACCTTCATCGATTACTCGGCACAACGAGGGGGTCGGTTTTGAAGGTGTGGAGTCCGGATTGGCGGTTCGTTGTGGTGCACGATTCGAACCGATCCGCAAATGATGGTCTCAAGGGGTAATCGTGAACGTCGACCTCGATTGGGTATACCCGGATTGGAGCCCGGGACCGAAACAATGTCCCTCACTTTCGGGTGGGGTTCAGCCGGTCGATATTGCTACGAATTCCAGGACATCCTTCGCATCATCGAGGATTCGATCAGCGTCTTCCCGATCGAATTGTTCCTGGGGAACGTTGATTTCGTCCCCTTTAATATCAACGTACTGAGGGTGGCTCCGGCGTTGCAACCAGTAAAGGAACAATGTTTCGACAGCTTCGGGCGGTGTATATAGGTCGATAACGGTGTTGACCTTGGCAGGATGGCTTCGCGGGATGGTTGCACTCTCCGCAGCGATCCCGGCCGACACGGCCTGTTCGATGGCATCGTACGCGTTCTTGACGACCTGGGCCCACAATACCTGGTTCCTGCGGCAAGCTTGATCGTAGATCGCTTCTGCGGCCGAGAGTGTGAGACGAGCCGCTTCGAGATAGGCCTTAGCTTGTTCTTCACTGCTCATTCCCCCACGTCTCTGCCCCGATCCTTCATAAAACGCCGTCGGGATCGTAGATGGCGTGCAGTTCGTCCCGAATTCCGCTCAGGAAGTCGCTGTCGCGGGCGATGCTCTCCCGGTAGTCCCCCAGCGGGTAGGTTTCGACCATCCCGATTTTTGCACCGGCGTCGGCCACATCGATTCGGACGGATCCGAACGCTTCTGTGATGACTCGGGCCGTATCCGCGTCCGCCGTAACGACGAGAAAGTCGATGTCGCTCTCCTCGTCGGCGTCACCCCTGGCGACCGAACCGTATACCGCGACCGCCGCCACCTCGTCGTGGTAATCGATTTTCCCGCTGTTTGTAAGTCGCCACCAGAACTGCTCAACGTGCGTGTGGAACGACTCCTGTGGGAGGTTCCAGATCCTGATCATCGCTTCCTTGGACGGCGTGAGGCGGAGACGCCGCTCCGTGTACTGCCCTGGGAGTACGCTGACGTACTGGACGATCCCGTCACCGATGCTGTACTCGGTTTTGGGTCGCGTCTTCACCGGCACGGACCGTTTCGATAGCAACCCTTGCTGGTGGTATGGACGGGCGAGGACGGTCGTGTTGCGCTCAAGTGGGGCTATTCGAGCGACCGAAGTGAGCGAAGATATCTGACCGTAGGTGCACGAGCGACCGGGGGCTTTCTCCGTCGATCCGGATAGAACTCCTCAATCACCCGAATTCTGCACCGGGCCATTCAATTGTATTCTCGCCACCGATACCCGCATTCCTTGCATTTGAAAAAGCGCGTCGGCGGTTCGTCGGCCGAAGCGGTCTGCTTGATGTTGTACCAGGCTTCGCCGTGCCCACACTCGTCGCAGGTGACGTCGCTGGCGGTCGGTTTCCCCTCGGCGGTGAGTCCTTCCTCGGTCTCGATGACGTCGTCTTCGCTCTGGGCCTCGGTGGAGACGAACGCGGCAGCCCGCTCCTCGTCGCGCTCGACGACGGTCCCACAGTCGTCGTTCGTACAGACCATCCTGCCGTCCTCTGATTTCATCATCGAACCGCAGTCGTCACAGAACTGCATTGCTACACTCGCTTGTGACTCCAGAAACTAGTCGTTGATGTTTTCGAGGGCTTCCTCTTCCAGGACGACCGGGCAGTTCCGGACTCGGAATTGCTCGAGGTCGACCATTTCGAGGATCTGGGTCCCCTCGTGTGTGCACCGGGTTCGGGGCGGTCCGGTGAAGAACTCGCACTGCTCGCAGTAGGCCGACTTCTCGACGACGTCTTCGCGATCCTCGGGAACCTCGACGGCGAACCCCTCCTCCGTGGTGACCTGTTCCCAGAGGGCCTCCTCGTCGACGCCTCCAACCTCGACCGTTTCGAAGAGGTCGTCGTCTTCGTCGGCCAGTTCTTGCTGTTCGCGGACGCGGTCCGCCAAATCGTCGAGTGGCCCGTTGGAGTCCGGTTCCCCGTCGGCCGACTCCGATGGTGTCGATTCTGTCTCTGAATCGTCCGGCACATCCCCGCCACCCATGCCGGCCTCGGTCTCGCCTTTCACGGTCGGTTCCCTGCCGGTTTCCACGGGCGGCGTTTCGGCTTCCGCATCATCGACCGTCTCGGACTCGGGGAATAGGCGTTCGGTGACGTCGGCCCCTGGTTTGCTCCCCGCGTCATCATCCTCGTTCTCGCCGCTGGCCTCGTCGTTGCCCGTGGTCACGACGAATCACCTTGTTGCCCGGTATTCTTGCCGACGGCGTTCGCCCAGGTTTCCGGGTCGACATCGTTCTCGCCGAGTCCATCGAGACCATCCGAGGCCGGGCCTGATCCGGCGCTATCTGCCTCTTCTTCGGCCAATTCTTCCAGGGCCTCCTCCGGAGCGTCCCCGTCGTCACCAGGAGAGACCTGCCCTTCGAGTGCTGGCCGACTACCGGTTTCCAGGACGTGCGATCCGAAAAAGCGTTGTTTGGGTGTGACCTTCCTGAACGTACTCTTACAATGGGGGCACTCTGGACCGGTGAGCAGCGAGATTTCGATGCTCTCGCCACAGTTTTCACACACGGCCGACCGGATGCCGTGCTGGTTGGCCGCGAGCTTGAGCTCATCGACTTCCGCCTGCCGGGTGGCGCGTTTGGAATGCTGTTGCACCTCTGAACGAATCTCGACCAGCACCTTGGCGACCATCTCGAGGCGCTGGTCCAACCGATCGGTCTCGTCGGCGAGGTGCTCAAGGATTTCCTCGTAGTTCTCGAACCCAGCCTCGAGGTCCTCGCCCACTTTCTCGACGTCTCCCCGGAGACTCCTCAGATCTTCGTCGAGGTCCTCGTACGCATCCGCCACGGTTTCGAGGTCCCCTTCCAGGCGCTCGTGCTCGTGGTCCGCCGAAGCTTTCTTGTCGGTTTCGCGCTTGACCTGGATGACCCGCCGGCGGACGTCATTGATGAGGTCCATGAACTCCGTTTGTTGTTCGTCGAGGCGGTCCTCGACGACACTGGGGACCTCGTCCAGCGAATCCCGTTCCACCGTGAGGTCTATGGCGCCATTCTCTTCTTGGGAAACCTGGCGAAACGCCAGGATGAGCCCCTCGAGTAACTGGTCGCGATCCACGTTTCGGGACGTTGCTTCATCGTCGAGCCAATCGCCAAGATCAGTAGGTAGCGAGACGCTCGTCCGTCCCTCATCGGACTCATCGCTCGCCATTCATGCGGAATTCGGGTGGGAAACTCTTAAGCGTTGTTGCAGATCTGAGGAATTCTTCGGGCAACGGTCAGTCCGACCCGTCGGCGGTTCAAGATCATCGTTGGCAACGAGGTTTGGTACTCAGCCGGCACCTATGGGGCCGGTCTGATCCTCCGCAAATCCGCGGAACTATCTAAAATATTGGACGTGTAGGCAGGCACCCTGGCTGGCACTTCACTCCACTCGTCACCGAATCTTCCGCACGTCACTGATGTCGTAACCTCCCTCGTGGATTTCGGTCTCGAACTGGATGATGTCCTCCTCTTCCAGCCGTGAGAGGACGCCCCTGAATTGCCGGACGATCAATGTTCGGTCCCGCTCGGAGCCACCGGATTCCCATTCGAAGAGCAGTGAGCCGTCAGTCGCGTCCATGAGGGCGCCGAGTTGGCGGTCCGTCAGGGGATCTTGGTTGACCAGGATGAGAATGAGGCCACCCCACCGTGCCGAGGCTTTCTTCAGGCCGCGCAACAGGAGCGTAATGTCAGTCAACTCGAGGCGATCGTCCGAGACGTCCAGCAGGTCGGTTACCGAATCGAGTAGGACGAGGTTATTGCTGGCGTTGTCGGTGAGATAGGTCCCGAGTCGTTCGAGGACCCCCCGGCGATCGTGGTTGTCACCGAGGCTGCTGATCTCCTGTGTTCGTCCGGCGTACCACTCCGTCGGGATTGGGCTCGGCTGGAAGAACTCCGTTGATAGATCTGCGAACTCGATTCGATCGACGCTGGACTCGATAAGGTCGGTCTCCAGCGTGAATTCCATCTCATCGATCAGTTCAGACCGGTTGGCTGTAAACGAGACGTAGTGAATATTCTCGGGAGGATCCGCCCGTTCGTGCAGGTCGCCGTAATAGAGATCGAACTGCTCATCGTCGGCATGAACCAGCCCATTCATCACGGCGCTAGTGTACAGGAATTCCCGGCCGCCGGCACCACCCTCGCTGGCGAGCAACACGACGCTTCCCGCGGGCGCGCCCCCGCCGATAATCGAGTCGAACCGTGAGATGCCCGTCGGGATCCGATCCATACGTAATCCTGGCCGTCCGAGCGCTTACCCTTTATGGCATGGATTCTCGCTGGTGGTATCGCCTACAAAACATTC
>JBKEGM010000037.1:0-12819 GCA_046710005.1 Natrialbaceae archaeon | reverse complement strand
AGTCCTCGTCGCGCACCCGACGATACGACGCCAGGTCGTTCTCGTAGAGGATGAACAACGCCCGTCGGACGTCGTTGAGCTCCAGATCGAGTTCCTCCGCAAGTTCCTCGTCGGTCACTTCGCCGTCTGGCGGCGCCGCCGCCACCGGCATTCCCTTCGGACCGACGAGCTCGTGGAGGTATTTCTGGATGACAGGGTCCTCGAGCAGGTCCTCAAAAGCCATTATCATAACTCCGGAGTTTCGCCAGTTTAAAAGTACCGCTCGCGGTCAGGCACTCGCGGGTCGGTCGACGCCCACCTCCCGCGGACTGGAGCAACAATTTGGACATACCGGGGTCCCTTTGTCGAGCGATGGTCCCTCCATGAATTCTGCCCACGACCCGGATCCTGAGTACCTCTCCCCGACCGGTGCGCAAATCATCGAATTCGTCGAGGAAGACGAAACCCTCTCTTTCGGCATTGCCCTGCCCTGTCCCGAGTGCGATCAGGCGCTGGAAGTCTCGGCCCGGGCCGAGTCGATCGTGGAGACCGATCTGGAGGCACCCTCGACGACGTCGAGGAACGCTACGACTGATCCTCACCGACGGAATTGACCTGCTTGCCGGTCGCCTGTGGGACCACGCGTCGATCGGCGTCCATCCACTCATGGTCGAGTTCGTGCCCGTCGAAAAGGCGATCGAGAAAGACCGCGAGTCCGGCGATTTCCGAATGTGGCTGGTTCGTGACGGCGACGTTCCAGTCGGCGTGCTCGTACACTTCGAAGGGCACTTTTTCGGCGCCAACGACAATCAACAGCGGCGCATCGTCGTGGGCTTCTCGGATCCTCTCTTCGACGGTCTGGACCCGCTCGCCGTACATCGTGAGATGGACGACGCTGCCCTCGAAATCGCGGAGGCGGGCCTTTGGGGACTCGGTCGTTTCGACCGCGAATGGGCCGCCAAACCTGTCGGTGACGTCGCGCGCAGTCGCGACGGCGTCGCTCGCGCCCGTCTCGAAAATCATGCGATCGGCACCGAGCGCCCGGGCCGTCAGACCGACGTGGGTAGTCATACGGTCGTCCCGTCCTGGCCGGTGCCCGAGTCGGAGGACGGTGACGTTTTGCTCCTCCTGCATGCGTCGTCAGTCGGCGTCAAGCAGTTAGGCGGTTTCGTTTCCCGACTCCGAACCGCCGGTGGAGCAACCGGATCGGTCTCCCTCCCGAGCAACCTCCATGGGGAACCGCCGGACGATTGTCGCTCGGCGGACGAGAATGGTACCTCCCCTGTGACGAAGTTGTGCGGTCCTCCAGTTGGCGGAAACAAACCGTCGAACCGGTCGTCGGCTGAAAGATTGACTGTTCACTGCTGGGGTCGTGGATCAGAACGCACTTGTCGCCTGCACTCACCTACCCGACCATGCAGCTATCCGACAAGCGAATTCTGGTTACTGGTGGCGCCGGGTTCGTCGGCTCTCACCTCTGTGAACGACTCGTCGTCGAGAACGAGGTCGTCCTCGTGGACGACCTTTCGAACGGGAAGAAAGCGTGGGTGCCTGACGAGGCCGACCTGATCGTGGGCGACCTGACCGACCCGGCCGTGGCGGCCGAAGCCATCACCGGCGACCTGGACGTTGTTTTTCACTTCGCTGCCGACAAGGCGGTCGACCGGGGCGAGGTGGACCAGTTCCGCGAGAACAACCGGATGACCGAGAACGTCCTCGACCGAATGGACGAGGTGGGCGTCGAAAACATCGCATTTACATCGTCCTCGACGGTCTACGGCGAAGCCCCGCGACCGACACCGGAGGATTACGCACCCCTCGAGCCGATCAGCATCTACGGCGCGGCAAAACTCGCCGAGGAGGGCCTCCTGTCCGTGTACGCCCACAGTCACGACATCACGGCGTGGGTGTTTCGTTTCGCCAACATCGTCGGCCACCGCCTCCAGCCAGGGTCCGTCGTCCCGGATTTCATCGGAAAACTCGAGGCCGACCCGGAGACGCTGACCATCCTGGGGAATGGCCGGCAGGAAAAGTCCTACTTGCACATCGACGAGTGCGTCGACGCGATGTGCCACGTCGTTGAACACACCGACGGACCGTTCAACGTCTACAACCTCGGGACGCGCACCACGACGTCCGTAACGACCATCGCGGACGTGGTAAGCGAGGAGATGGGCCTCGATCCCGACTACGAGTTCACGGGTGGGGACCGTGGCTGGGCGGGCGACGTCCCACGGATGCGCCTGTCGATCGAGAAACTCGCGGCGTTGGGGTGGGAACCAAATGACTCGAGTGATGACGCGATCAGGCAGGCGACCCGGGAACTCATCGCCGACCGCGAGTGATTCGGCGCGGAGAATTAAACCTCGAACGTCGTCGTGGCCTCGCAATCCTGGTTCATCGCCGCCAGCGTCGCGGTTGCTTCGTACTCGCCCGGATCAGGAGCGTCCCACTCGAACTCGTACGTTAGTGTCCCGTCTGGGATGAGTTGCTTTTGCTGGAGCATCTGCGTGAACATCCGACCCGCACTCCAGCGCCAAACCTCGGTCCCGTCAGCGTCCTCGATCACCAGGTCGCTCTCCTGGCCGTCGGAAAACTGGAGTTCGACCGGGGCGTCATCCTGATTCGTCACCTCGAAGGTGAATGCCACGCTGTCTTCGCGAACGTCGCTCGACAGGGAACAGTCGAATGTCATACCCGAACCTATCCCCGGCCCCGACATAGGTTTTGGCGTCTCGGTGGCGCCAGGTTTAAGCAATTACCATAATCCATAGTCGGTTATGGAATTCGACCCGGACCGGCCGCGGGGAGTGCTCTCGACGGCCGACCGTCGGTATCTGCTCGGGATAACCGACATGGACCACGAGCAATCTCGACGCAATGCAGAGGCCCGCATCCGCGAGCGGATCGCGAACGGGGTCGAGGATTTCTACCTCGTTGCCAGGCGACTCAAGCAGAAGGATCGTCGGCAGATTTTCGACAAGAACCTCGACGAAACCCCATTCCGGTACGGTCTCGTCGGTATGCTCACGTTCGCGTACATGGGTAGCAAGGAGAGCGGGATGGACTTCGAACACCTTCTGGAACCCGCCACCCGCCGCGCCGAGGAGGTATACGTCGCCGAACGCCTGAATAGCACAGTCGACGTGGATGTAACCTTCGGGGTTGACGTCGAGGCCGGGGCGACCCTGGAAACGGTCGCCGACCGGATCCGGGAGGGCGAGGCGGTAACGCCAGGCGAATTCTTTTCCGTAATGTCCGGGAAAACCCGGATTCTGGGGGACGTCGAGAGTATCGATCTGCAACTCGGCGTGGCCGACCTTGCCCTCGAAGAGGAGACCTTCGTCGCACGCGTGGCCGAGTTCATGGACGGCGATTTGGAATGGCTGGCGGACGACCGGGTCCGGGTTCACCTCGGGCCGGAGGCCGGATTCGACGATTCGGTCGAGAACTCGTCGTCGGCCTGATCGAGATCGAAGAACCGGGCCCAGAGAACGAGGACGCTCGGCAGGACGAGCACCGCAGCGACGAACGCGTAAACGATGGCCAGCGCGATGACGATCCCGAACCGCTGGAGGGAAGGCACGATCGCGACGGCCAGGACACCGAAGCCGCTCGTGGTCGTGATGGCACTCCCTAGAAGTGCGCCACCGGTTCCCCGGACCGTGGCAGTCAGTGCGGGTTCGACGGCGCCACAGTCGTCGAGTTCGCGTTTGAACCGTTCGCTCACGTGGACGCTGTAGTCCACGCCCAGTCCGATGCCCAGGCTCGTGATAAGAGCGGTTTGGGCGTTGAACGCGATGTCGAGCAGCCACATCGAGCCGAGCACCCACGAGAGGCCGAATAACACCGGCACGATCGTGATCGCCCCAAGCGTTGCGCTGCCCTCGAGGAAGCGATAGCCGAGGATCAGCACCGCCAACACGGCCAGCGTGGTGACGATGAGCGTGAGTACCACCGAGTCGAGGAGTTGCTGCTGCGTGGCGGCAGTGAGGACCGGCCGCCCCGTCGCCGTGGCCTCGAGACCGTCCCCGTCGGCGATCGCGACCGCGTCCCGCATCTGGGTCGCCACCTCCCCCGCGAGGGCGTCGCCACTGACGAACACCGTCATGCGAAGGGCGGCGTACTCCCCGTCTGGCCCTTTCGCGACGACGCTGGGTGCCTGGTCCGGGGCGACCCGATACAGTTCGTCGTACACCCTTTCGAGGTTTCTGTCGGGTATTCGATCCCCATCGGTGTCCGCAGCCGTGACGGTGGCGTTGAACGACTCGTGGTCGGCGGCGACTTGCTGGATTACCGACGTCGGCCCCTCGATCCGTGGTTCACCGTCCGACAGTTCGACCGTTACCGACTGCTCGGCGGTGGTATTTCGAACGTCGCCCAGTCGACCGAGCGTGCCATCGGCGGTCACGTTGCCGCGTATCAAGAGTTCAGCTTGGGATTCCTGTCGCTGGATGAGGAACCGGTCGTTGATGAAGGTCGCCTGTTCCCGGACCGTGTAATTCGCCGGGGCGAACGGTTTGGGAAGTTCCGTCATCCAGTCCGGCGGGCTTCGCGTAAGGAAGTCCGACCGGTCGAAACTGGTGTCGACCTGCGTTGCGCCGTAGGCCCCGGCGCTGCTGAGCAGGAGAGCGATGAGGAGGATCGTGAAGGGCGCTCTCTTCGCCCCGGCGATGCCGGCCGAGAGGATCGTCGTCAACTTTCCACCGGCCGTTCCCAGCGAGCGATTCCGTCGATCGAACCCCCGGGATTCGAGCGCACCATCGACCGCCACTTTGATGGCGGGTATTAGCCCTCCGAAAATGATCAAGGCGGATACGATGCCCACCGCGCTCACCAGCCCGAAGTCTTGCAACGGGGCGATTGGGCTGACAACGTTCGAGAGGAACCCAATGGCCGTGGTGACGGTCACCCAGACAAGGGCCACTCCGACGCCTGCCAGCCCAGCGATCATCCCCTCGCTCACCGAGCGGCCCGGTTGGTCCTCCCGCGCTTCGCGATGGCGCATGAAGACGTGAATCGCGAAGTCGATCGACAACCCGATCAGGAGAATCGGGACCGCGGTGAGTATCGTGTTGAATTCCAGGCCAACCCACCCCATGAAGCCCCAGGTCCACGTAAGCACCAGGCCGATCCCGATCATTCCGAGGACGATGTCGACAGTGTCCCGGTACGCGACGATCAGGGTGATCAAGACCAGCAGGAGCGCCAGCGGTCCGATGAGTGTAAAGCTGTCGCCGATCGCCTGCCCAGTTTCCGCCTGGACGACGCCCAGGCCGAAGATGAACCCATCGTCATTGTAGCGATCCTCCACGATTTCGCGCATCGCCACCTGCGAGTCAACCAGTTCCTGGTCGGCATTGTTGAACTCGACGCTGCCTGCTGACTGCTGGAAAACAAGCATGACGCGGGCTGTGGCAGTTCCCGACCCGGGTTCGTAGTCAGTTGGCATGAACCGGAGCGCCGGATTGGTGGTGCCGTCCGCCGACGAGAGGAGGCGGCGGACAATGGCATCGACCACGGCTTCGTCCATCGACTCGAGTTGCTCGATCTGGGCCTCGAGCGTGGTGTTCACCGCGACCTGACTTCCCTCAACCGACGGCCTGTCTCCGAGTGGCTGTCCGTCGGGCCACTCACGCAGTTCTGTGGCCACGGGCTGGCCGTTCGATCCACCCGCCGCTCCGTCACCAATCGGCGGGCCATTCGAGTCGGTTTGCATCGCCGCCTGTCGCATACCGACCAGGGCGACGACATTTCCGACGCCCTGGAACGCCGGGCCGTCTTCAACCAGCGTGGGGCCGGTGGTTTCGTTCTCGCGAATCGCGCGCTGGAGTCGCAGGGACTCGATAAGGGACTCCTTCGAGAGGACGTTATCGCCCCGAATAACGACCTGAACGGTCGTCCGATTTTCGCCGTCGATTCGGAAGTTGTTTTCGACGTATTCGAGATCCTCGGCCGCCGGCGAGTTCGCCCGGAAGTCCCCGGTCGAGGTCGTCGTCTCGACCTGGTCGGCAGCGCTCCCGACCACCGCCGTGGCGATAAGGACGACGACGATCACGATCCATCGGTGCTCGATGAGGGCCGTGGGAATCTGGCCCTCGGTCATTCCTCACCCTCCGCTGCATACCACCTGGTAACATCGGCGCACGATGTCATCTGGACGGGATTACGGCCGCTCCGGCATATTTGTTTTGTTCATATCGAAGTTAGTATAATCGAAAACGGGTTATAGTTTCCGTCAGACCAATTTGATAGGTTCTCATGCATTGATTTCGCGTCCGCCTCGGACGTCACCCTCGTAGACGATGCCCCGTTCGCCGTCGATGGTGACGATCGCCTGTTCCGCGACGTCCGGAAGTGGCGCACCGCTGACCATCGGAATTTCCAGTTCGCGGGCGACCATGGCCGCGTACCCAGTCATGCCGGGTTCGGCAGCGACGATCCCCGCAAGTCGGTGGACATCGCCCTCGAACTCGCCCTCGAAGCCCTTCGGGAGGGTGACGATTGCCCCCTCTGGAACATCCGAGAGGTCGCCATCCGGCGATCGACTGATCGGTCCTGTGACCCGACCCGAAACGACGCCACGCCCTGAAGCAACCGTCTTTGCGGCCACGTGGACCTTCAGCATGTCCGTCGGGGGTGTGCCCTCGAACTCCGTTATCATGCCCGAGAGGACGACCACTGTCTCGCCGCTTTGGGCCGCGCCGGCATCGAGCGCGGACTGGACTGCGTCGTCGAGTAGCGCTTCCACCCCGTCGTCGTGGACAGGGACGTGTTGGGGTGTGATGCCCCACGAAAGCGAGAGTTGCCGCCGAACATCGTCGTTCGGTGTCGCGGCGACGACTGGCACACCCGGCCTGAATTTCGCGGTTTTCAGTGCTGTATACCCTGACTCCGAGGCCGCCACGACCGCACTGGCGCCGACGTCCCTGGCGAGAAAGCGGGCAGAGCGTGCCAATGCGTCGGTCTGGGCCTCATCCGCAGGCGGCACCCGCTGTTCGCGCAGTTCTGCATACTCGGGGCTCCCTTCGACCTCCCGAACGATTCGGTCCATCGCCTCGACGGTCCGGACCGGGTGATCGCCGACCGCCGTCTCACCTGAGAGCATGACGGCGTCCGTCCCGTCGAGGACGGCGTTGGCCACGTCCGACGCCTCTGCCCTTGTCGGACGGCGTTCGTGGATCATCGAATCGAGCATTTCGGTCGCGGTAATGACGGGGACCCCTTCCTCGTGACACCGCCGGATAATCCGTTTTTGGATGACCGGTACCTCTTCCATCGGGCGTTCGACGCCCAAGTCGCCCCTGGCGACCATGACGGCATAGGCGGCGTCGACGATCTCCTCGAGGTTTTCGACGGCCACGCCCCGTTCGATTTTAGCCACGATCGGGATGTCGGCGCCGTGACGCTCGATCGCCTCGCCGACCGCGAAAACGTCCTCGGCGCCACGGACGAAACTCGCGGCGACGAAGTCGGCGTCGCGTTCGACCGCCATCTCGATCTCGCGCAGATCCGACTCGGTCGGGAAATCGAGGTTCAACTCGACGCCCGGGACGTTCACGCCTTTCCGACCGCCGAGTTCGCCCCCGCTCTCCACATGGGCGACCACTGCCTCGCCTTCCACCCGCTCCACCATCGTCTCTATCCGGCCGTCGTCCAGCAGGATCCGGTCGCCTGGACTCACGGTAGTGAGGGGATGCGAGACGCCGATCGTCTTTGGCGACGCATCGTCGCCCACTTCGAACCGAATTTCGTTTCCGTCGGTAATCTCCACGAAATTTTCCAGCGGGGCGGTCCGAATCTCCGGGCCAGCGAGATCCACCATGCTCGCAAGTGGCGCGTCTATGACCCCATCGACCGCCCGAATGTGATCCAGAAGCCTCCCGCGCTCCTGACGCGTGCCGTGGCTCGCGTTAAGCCTGGCAACGCTCATCCCTGCCTCGGCCAGTTGTCGGATGGCCGCCCGGGAGTCCGAAGCGGGACCCAACGTACAGACGATCTTCGCGTTTCGCATGCCATCCCGTAGCGGGGGTGGCGGCAAAAAATCGGGGGCCCAATTTGTCGACCCTGGCTGGACCTGACCGATCCCCCGGGTGGGAATCTCCCCAATAACTATTGTCGATAAGACAATTTTGTACATCTATCACAATACTAAACGTCATGGACGCTTCCAACGGACCACTCGGGTTGGAATCCGACCGGTTCGGCCAGCGGGAGGTGGTCCTCTCGATGACGCACGACCGGGTGGTCGAACACGTTCGCGACGGCGTGGTCCAGCAAGGGTTCGACGTTCCACTTCAGCTCTCACCCGCCGAACGAATCAATGCCAACCACGTCGAAACAGTTGCCCCATCCACCGTTCTTGGCCTTGGACTCCCGGCTGCTGCTGCACACGCGCTCGACGCCGGAGGGCGTCGAATCGGGGGGTGTTTCCCTGCCGGATTGTCATCTGGGAGGTCCAAACCGGACTCCAGCACGTCTATAACCTGAACTCGATGATCCTGGCCGGGAAGGTCGGTCTCGCGCCAAACACGGAAACGTGGCGGGCGCTGGTGGACCAGTTGTCGACACTGATCGACGACGCGTTTTCGTCGATGGGCATTGAAAGCGACCATGACATTCCTGGCTCCAGAATCGAAACCAGCGAGGACCGGAACGGCGATGGATTCCGGAACGAATAACCCTATTTGTCCACAGAATGCATTACTATCCATGCCCGAAGACTGGATCGACGAACTCCGCGAAATGAGACAGCGCAAGGCCGACTACTTCCGGGAACATCCTCACTCCCCGATTCCCCAGGACCAACGGGGCGAGCAGTTCCCCGGTCTCGAGTACTTCGACGTCGACCCCTCGCTCCGGTTCGAACTCGAACTGCACGAACACGACCAGAAGGAAGACATCACCGTCGAAACGACGGCAGACGGCGAACAGCAGTACCGCCGGTACGGCGAGTTCCGGTTCGAGGTCGAAGGCGAGGAGTACACCCTGCAGGCCTTCCAGCCCATCGGTGATGAGGAACGACTTTGGGTTCCGTTCCGCGACGAAACGAACGACGAGGAAACATACGGCGCTGGCCGGTACCTCGACCTCGAACCCGAAGAACACAAGACACCTGACGGCACGTGGATTCTCGATCTGAACCAGGCCTACAACCCGACCTGTGCGTATAACGCGGCCTACGAGTGTCCGCTCATCCCGATTTCGAACTGGCTCGAGGTCCGGATCGAAGTCGGCGAAAAGGACTACCCCGGGGAACCGGCCGGGGCGCACGACCACGGCGATCACTACTGAGCCGTCGGGTCCATCCCAGAGTGCGGTTTGAACTGCCTGGTCCAGTGAATCACAATGGCGGCAGACAATGCTGCAGAATTCATCGACACCTTTCGGACCGCGATGGACCGTCGAGGCGTACGGCGTCACGGTTACGGAGAATCAAGGAGAAAGCCCCGTCCTTTACAGTAGGTGACGAAGTACCCAAGAAGAGTGGAGGATATATCAGAATACGATTATTTGTCTGCCGAGCCGATGACGGCTGCCTGACTGGTTCTTACAGGGAATGTCTGCGTGGGAGAAGCTATGCACACTCACCCAGCAGACACCCCTAAAGAGACCGTAAAGGGCCTTAATTGTTTCCTCGATCGCATCCTGACGACCGTCACTCGGACGGTCTACCCGGAACTCGACCTCGATGTACATCATAATGCACACTACGACCAGGCTCAATTACTCGATCTCCTTACACATATCTCTCTGGAGGGTACGTTCGCCAACAGCGGGGCGAAGACACGCAGACTCCGCGAAGGAGACCGCTCCTTGGTTCGCAACGGTCGACGCAGCCCCGTCGCGAAGGCCCTCGGCTACCAGCTTCGCGATCTCGATCCGGAGGATATCAGCGCTCCCAAACCCCCGTCGTGGCTACCGGCCCGCCGGACCTCGTCAGGGGGATTCGAGCAACTGGAACGAATTCTTCTGTGTCGGTAACGACCGACGAGGAAAGCGAGAAGCGAGTCCCCATGCGAGGATCACGACCACAAACGCCGCCAAAACAGTAGCAGGTTACTGAATTCGTTCCCCCGGCTCCGCATCGCCGTGGGTACTCAATAGATCGGCTTCCTCTCCAGCCGCGAGGATCATGCCGTCGGATTCGTAGCCGAACAGTTCGGCTTTTTCGAGATTGGCCAGGAGGACGCATTGTTGGCCGGGGAGGTCGTCGACCTCGTGGAGTTGCTTGATACCGGCGATCACCTGGCGCGTTTCGACACCGATGTCGACCTCGAGGCGAACGAGTTTGTCGGAATCCTCGATTGGCTCGGCCGTTTCGATTCGTCCCACGCGGATATCGAGTTCATTGAACGCTTCGAAGCTTATGCGGTCGTCAGTAACTGGTTCGAGTTCCATTTCGACGGCTTCATCGTCGGCTTCGGTCTCGTCAGTTTCGGTTTCGGCGTCGGTTGCAGCATCGATTTTCTTGGAAAGTTCAGCTTCGAGTGCCTCGATGCGGTCGTCTTCAACCTTCTCGAAGAGTTCAGTGGGTTCGCCGAACATCGCCGGCGTTGGCTCGAGTGCGTGTTCCAGATTTGCATCCGCGATCGATCCTTCTTCGGCCAGTTGTTCCCACAGGCGCTCGGCTTTCTCCGGCGCGACCGGCTGGAACAGGACGGCAATGGCTTTGACGAGTTGCACGCAATCCCGGATGACTTGCGCGGCCTTTTCTGGCTCTTCGTCGGTAAGTTTCCAGGGTTCGTGGCGCTGTATGTATTCGTTGCCGAACCGGGCCAGGCTGACGCCGACCGCCGCGATTCGTCGCAGCGAGTACTCGTTGACCGCTTGCTGGAATTCGTCGATCGCTTCCTCGATTCGGACCTGGATCTCCTCCGAGGCGTGCAGGTCGGGTGTCCCGTCGTAATTGCGGTCGGCAAACAGGAGGCTCCGGTAGGCGAAGTTACCGAGCGTCCCGACAAGATCGCCGTTGACCCGTTCGGCGAACCGCTCCCAGGTGAAGTCGATGTCCTGCTGAATGCCGCCGCTGACGGCCAGGTAATACCGCAGGAGGTCAGGATGCAGTCCCTCGTCGAGGTACTCCTGGGCCCAGACGGCCCGATTCCGACTGGTCGAGAACCCCTTGCCGTCCAGGGTCATGTGCCCGTGCGCGACGATCGCTCTGGGCTCGTTGTAATCGGCGCCCTGGAGCATCGACGGCCAGAAGACCGTGTGATGCTGGATGATGTCCCGGCCGATGACATGAACGATTTCGCCGTCGTCCGTCCAGACCTCTTCCCAGTCGTACTCCTCGCGACCGACACGTTCGCTGAACTGCTTGGTCGAGGAGATGTATTCGATCGGTGCGTCGACCCAGACGTACAGGACGAGTTCCTCGGCAGTCACCTCGTCGCCGGGGTAGTCGATCCCCCAATCCATGTCGCGAGTGATGCACCAGTCCCGGAGTTCGCCCTCGATCCACTCCCTGGGCTGGTGTTTCGCGTTCGCCGTCCCTTCGAGGCGGTCGATGAACGACTGAAGGTAGTCCTGCAAGTCTGACAGGCGGAAGAACTTGTGGGTCCGAGTACGGTACTCTGCCGGTTCGCCGCTGACGACGCTAACTGGATCCTCGATTTCGCCGGGTTCGAGGTGGCGACCACAGCCTTCGTCGCATTCGTCGCCACGTGCGTGCTCCCCGCAATAGGGGCAGGTCCCTTCGACGTATCGATCCGGCAGTGGTTGGTCGATCTCCGGGTCCCAGGCGACCTTCATTTCGTCCTCGTAGATGTGGCCGCCCTCGTCGAGCGTCCTGACGATTTCCTGTGTCAGTTCCGTGTTCGTCTCGTCGTCGGTATGCCCGTAGTTGTCGAAATCGACGTTGAATTTCGGGAACGTCTCCTTGTACTGTTCGTGGTATTGGAGGGCGAATTCCTTGGGAGAAATACCCTCCTGCTCCGCATTGACCGCGACCGGGGTCCCATGCATGTCCGATCCGCACGTGTAGGCGGTTTGCTGGCCGAGTCGGCGCAAGGCGCGGGTGTAGACGTCGGCGCCAACGTACCCTCGCAGGTGTCCGATATGCAAGTCGCCGTTTGCATACGGCAATCCGCAGGTCACCACGGCCGGCTCGTCGGTCGGGAAGTCCTCGTGGGTCATCGTTGCTATGCCCTCCTGTCGGTGAGGCTGTAAAACCCCTCGATTTGTCGTGTCATGATTCGGCTGTTCATCGGTCAGTCGGTTCGACGCTGACGATTGACGATCGATTTGGAGCGATACGGTCGAATCGCCAGGTTTCACGGCCCATAACACCGGTATGACCCGGTCGGTCGGGACGCTCCACCCGGTACGGTCGCGGACCTAGAAACGCATAGAACGAGGTCGGGAGTATTCCGCGCCGACGAACGGGATCTTTCGGTGCACTAACCCGCGTGAAGATTCCAGGCTATAAAAACCCTTGTCCTCGATCGTAACGCCGCCAAAAGCGACCGCATCGGTGACGATCAGATCGGGCTCGCCGTGTTTTGGGCCGCCCTGCCGCGGTCGCTTGTCCACCGAGAAACCGAAAATTGGGAGCACGTCGACCCGAACGCTCCAGTCATCGGGAACCGTGATTTCGGTGTCCCTGAAGAGCGTGAGGACGTTGATTGTGGCCGGGTCGTTCGCGAGTGCTGCGACCCGGAAGTTCAACTTTGCGCGCCCGAACATGGCGGTGACCTTGCCTTTCCGGAAGGCCAGTGCGGCGACATGGCGCTCGACGCCGCCGAACACCGCGAGGATCTTGAGACAGTTACCTGCCAACGCGGGAACGCGGTGGACAGTACGACCCAGGATGTTTGCACTGCCGAAAACGATCAGCAA
>JBKEGM010000036.1:0-12838 GCA_046710005.1 Natrialbaceae archaeon | reverse complement strand
GACCTCGTGATCTGCCAGGCCTTGTTGATCAACCTTTCCGATATCGAGCAGGTCGTTCGCGAGTTCGCCAGGGTCGCAACGGATCGGATCGCGGCCATCGAACCGGACAACGAGCAGGTTGCTGTGGAGTCGACCGTCGACGCCGAACCACGGCTGGAGCGTCGGGCTCGTGAGGCTTACCTCGCGGGCGTGGAGACCGACGTCGCTCTGGGCCCGGTCCAGAACCTCTTCGAGCGGACAGGGCTCCAGGAAGTCCGGGTTCGACGGTACGATCACACACGGACGATCGAACCGCCGTATGGAGATTCCGATTTAAAGGCTGCACGACGGAAGGCCACCGGTGGTGGCCTTGATGCGGATCGGGCGACGATTCTGGCCGGCGGCCTGCCCCCCGAGGAGTACGACGACCTCAGAGCCGACTGGCGGGCGATGGGCCGCCAAGTCGTTGCAGCTATGCAAGACGGCGACTACCGACGCGAAGAGACGGTCCCGTTTTTCGTTACGGTCGGTGAAGTTACCTGATGGGTCCCCGTCCGCCCTTCGAATACAGTCATCGGTAAACAGGAACGCTTACGAGGATGGGTCGTGACAGTTTACCCAGCATTTCGACTCAAAACTGACGTTATCCATGCCCCCTAATTCATTCGATCGATCCGGTCGCCCGAACGAAAACCCCGATTCTCATCGATTCGATAGGTATCGCGTTTCGGAACCGGACCGGGGCGTCATCGTGATCTACGACATCGAAAACGAGGCCGCCTGGATTCGCTCCACGTCAGCGGTGAACCTTTCCGAGTTCCGCTAAGGGGTCCATCGCGCCGTTTTTGCAGGTCGAGGCTTCGTCGTTGTAACTGGGCGTCTCCGTCGCTATTTTCCGATTTTCCGTTTGCGAGTGGCGGATTGAGGTCCGAATGAATCCGGGGCGGTCGTTCCGTATCCGGATTGGTGACATATTCCGGTTCATCACACGCTGAGACTGAATAGGGTGTTTCCTGTTCCGAAGGGATCTACAGTGTGAAAACAATGGATCTGGTGTGTCGAGGTTCTTTCACGGGACCGGGCAACTGAGGCGGTTGATTACGAGGCCGCTTCTTCAGGCCTCATTGGCTCTGCATCGCCTTGCGGCTCGGCCACGGGGACCCGAATAATGACGCTCGTCTCGCCGTCGTCGCGCTCGAAGGAGAGGTTGCCCCCGAACCGTTCGACGATCCAGTTGACCAGCCAGAGACCCACCCCGCTGCCGTGTTCGAGTGGGGTTTCCGTTCGGTTCAGGATTGGTTGGAGTTCTGCTTCCGGGATGCCTTTTCCGTCGTCAGTGACACGGATGATTGCCTCACGGTCCTTTTGGGCGACGGTAACCCCGACGCGAGAGACGTCCCCACCACCATGTTCGATCGCGTTTTCGATAAGTTCATCGACGGCCACTTCGAGGGACGAATCCGCTGTAATCTGCACCTCATTATCGGTGTCCAGAACGAGGTCGACGTTCGGATCGGTCTGCCGGCGTCGATCGACGGTGCTTTCGACGACCTCGCCAACATCGATTCCCACGGATTCGTCGGTTCGAAACTCGTCTACGACCCTGAGTTTGTTGCTCCGGTCAATGACCGTGTCGATGCGCGAGGTAATGACCGCCGCCGAGGATCGGGCCTGCTCCCGTCGCTCCTCGGTTTCGTTGACCAGGGAGACCAGCATATCGACATGCCCTCGGACCACGTTCATATCGTTGCGGAGATTGTGTCGGAGCAGCCGTCGCATGACCGTCACTTGCTGTTCGCGGCGCTTCCGGTCGGTGACGTCACGGGCGTTGACGACGATTCCGTTCACCACTGGATCATCCGTCAGGTCACGGGCGAGCGCTTCGAGCCACCGCCAGGAGCCGTCTGCCTGCCTGAATCGAAACTCCATTCGCTGGGAGGTTCCCGAAAAGGGAACCTCTTCCGCCAGGATGTCGCGGAGCTCATCGCTATCATCCGGATGGACGTACTTCATAACTGGCCGCTCCAGCACGGCGTCACTGTCGTACCCGAGGACGGATTCGACGGATGGGCTGACGTAGGATATCGTCCCGTCCAGCTGGAGAATGGCAATGATGTCCTGGGATCGGTCGATAAGGGTCTGGTATCGTTCTTCGGTCCGATGGCGTTCGGTCACGTCCCGGAGGGTGAGGAGGCGACCCTGGATTGGGCCTCGTTGGTCGAGGGACGAATGTTTGACGTCGTAATAATGGACCCCGTCCTCCCCTTCGAGACTCAGCATTGGTCGGTCCTCTGCGGTGTCGAATTCGAGTGCGGCCAGCGACGGCAAACTATCCTCGTAGGGTTCCCCAATGACGTCGTCGGCGGACACCTCGAACGTCTCCTCCGCCGCCGGATTCACGTCAACGATCTTGTCCTCCCTGTTCAAAACGATCACGGCGTCGGGAATGCCGGTGATGAGTTCTTCTCTGGCGATGGTCCGTGCAGCCGGGACGACGTCCAGCGCTTGTTGACTCCTGATGGCCACGAGCAAGATGCCCCCGCTCAGGACAAACGCCATGTTGGTTGGATCCAGTCCCGCCAAGAGATCGAGGACGTAAACGACGTTTGCGGCAACGATACACGTGACTGCTGCAATGAAAGCCGTGATCTGGAGGGAATAGGCCCGCCTGGCCAGGAGAAGGGTCCGCACGAACAGCACCAGCGCGATTCCGATGAGGAGATAAGAATAGATGACGTGGCCGATAAGGACGGGGCCGAAGGTCTGGTCGATCAGGGTTGTTCCACCGACGTGCTGGAGCCCGAAGTCGGCTCGCAACAAATCGCTCCGCAGCATCGCGACTGCGATGACGATGCCGGGTTCCAGCGAGAGGACCGCGATCAACCGACGGGTAATCCAGTTAGTCCGCCCAGTATATTCAAGCGCTATAAACAACCACGCCACGGGAACGACCGTGGAAAGACAGATCTCGATTCGGGTCCAGAATATCTTCCCTCCCAGTGTCGTCGACGAGACGTTCAGGAGCTCCGCCGTCGTCCAAAAACCGGCAAACACGGCGAAGAAAACCAACGGCGTTGCTCCGGGCGTTTCCCGTCGGCGCCATGCGAGGACCGCGACAGCGCCCGAAAACGCGATCGAAAGCAGCAGCGGGAGGTTATACGGTGTCCACTCGAGGGGCATTGGTGATGGGATTGCGACCGGCCAGCGTGTTTTCACGTCGGGACTGCGCTATCCTATGATAAAATGACATTCCCGCCCCGGAAGTAGCTTATTGCCAGCAGTCAGTAGGGCTATAACAATCCCGATTCCCTGCCGCCGGGTGGTGACATTTACGGGATTTGGGGCGCCGATGCCGTGGCGTTCGTTCGCGTTTGGTTCCTCTCCGTCTCGTTGCCGATCGGTTCGACGACGTATTGGCCGCCGAGCGCCGGGTCGAGGAGACGGTCGACGGGGGCACGGTCGTCACGCAGGACCGGGACGTCCTCCGTCGGAAGGTCGCGACGGTAGAAGTCGATGGCCCGGTCCAGATCGATCCCTATGTCTTTGCGATCGTTCAGTCGGTGGAGTTCAGCCTTCGTAAGGAGTCTGTCGTCCTTCGAGGCGACCAGTTCGATGTTCTGGACCCCGCTTGTGGTGGAGGTTTTGAAGCTATAGACGTGCGGGAACGCCCGATCCATGGTCTTGTACTGTGCACGAGTGAATCGCGACGCGGGTCCCGTGGGTGCCGCAATAACGTTGGCGACGAGGGCCCCATCCTCGTCCAGTCGCGACGCGGCCAGGTTCATGAACTCGACCGTGGTGAGATGGAAGGGGACCTTCGACGGGCGGTAGGCGTCGAGGACGATCACGTCGTAGGTTTGGTTCGTCTCCCGAAGGTATTGCCTGCCGTCTTCCACGTGAATTTGCATGTCTGGGCTCTCCTCGACAGCGAAGTACTCTTCTGCAACCTGGACGACCTTGGGATCGATTTCGACGACGTCTATCGTGACGTTATAGCGGTCCCTGAAGGCTTTCGGCCCGGTGAACCCGCCGCCCCCAATGAAGAGGACTCGATCGACGTCGTCCTGCATCAACAGCGGGAGGTGGAAATACCGGGTGTAGGTAAAGACGTGGTCGTTGGGGGCGTCTAGGGCCATCGCGCTATGGCGTTCCCCGCCGAGGTTTAGAGTTCGCACGCCCTCGTGATCGACGACTGCCAGCGACTGGTATGACGTCTGGGTCTCGTAAACGACGTCACCCTGATACCGCGGACCGGTCCCGCCCCCAACCACGGCCCCCACCAGGAGAACGCCGACCAGCACGATGCCGACGATTGATCGTCGGGGAATCGACGGCGCAGAAACGCTCGCAGCCGCACCGAGTTGCAGGAGGCCGAACAGCAGGGCGATGTGAGCCACGTCGAGGCTCGGCACGAGAAGGAACGTGGTCCCGAACGCGCCGGCGATACTTCCGATAGTCCCAAGGGCGTAGACGTGCCCTGACGCCTCGCCGATCCCGGACTTCTCGGACAGTTCCGCTGCGTAGGGACTGATGAACCCGAGCCAGTAGACTGGTGGGCCAAACAAGATCGTGACGGGAAGAATCGAGGCAAATCTTGGCGGCACTGGCAACAGGGCCGTCTGATTGAGCAACGCCTCGCTCGCCAGAATCAGGAACGCGATGTACGCGGCCGATCCAAGGAGCAGGTTGCGAAGGTCCCGCCGGTTCGCGTCGTCAGCCCGTCGGCCACCACGCGCGTACCCCAGGCTGAGCGCCGCCAGAAACACGCCAATAATGCTGCCCCAAGTGTAGATGCTCGATCCGAACACCGGCGCCACCATCCGCCCGGCGAGGATCTCGAGCCCCATACTCGAGACGCCCGACACCAGTACCGCGAGTTCGACTGTTGTCGCCGGCAGGCGACTCCTGATCCGCATGCTGTCAACGGGGTTGGCCCCCGAGCGGCATAACGCCTGTCTTTCGGGGGCCTCCCGGGATCGGGCGAGGGTATCCCCGCCGACCGTCCTGCCCGGGGAGACGTTTATGTATTGTCACGTCGAATCAAGATCTATGCGATTTCGGACGTTCAACCAGGGTGGCGACCGGGACTGTCTGTTCGTCATGGGGTGGGGAAATCGGTGGGAGCATGAATCGGTCAGGTGGTTGATCGATGAACTGGCCGACGCGGACTATCGGGTCCATGCCGCCGAATTGCCGACCCGTCTGTCCGACTTCCGGGCCGACTGGGTGGAACCAGTCGCCGAATACGCCCGCGACCTCGAGGAGTTCGCGCTATTGAGTCACAGTGCCGGCGGTCTCGTCGCGACGACCATCGATGGGGCAAACACCCACGTCTACCTCAGCCCGTTTTGGGGTTTCCAGCCAACCGTTCCAGACTGGCTTCTCGATCTCGCTGCCCGGGTTCCCACGTCAATGCCGTTTCTTCCGTCCGGTATCGACGATCCACTGATTCTGGGGGAGTACGCCACCGAAGATCGTCTCAGAGACACACCGTCGTGGCTTTCGCCGGCGTTCATCCGCGAGACCCGGGACGCCCAGTCCAGGCTCTTCCCAGCCAATGTTGACCTCGCCCCGATCGCTGGACAGGGCATTCCCTCGGGAGAGGAATCCGATACTGATGGGGACGACGAGACCAGTGCTCACCGATCGAATCTCCCGACGCCGCGCTGGTCCGTCGAGGACGACGCCGTGGTATTCTGCTCGCTCTCAGATACGGTCGTGAGCCTTGGGGCCATCGGTGCTCGCCTAAATGCCGATAACGTCGTCCTCTACGAGGGCGGCCACGAACTGTTCGCCTCGACCAGCCGCGAGCAACATCTCCCGACGCTGCTTGCTGCCCTCGAAGAGGGCGACGCCGCCCTCGGGTGACCGTTTCGCTCACCCGCCTGCACGACCAGTCCCGAGCGAAACCGGTATGATTCCCCGTCGGTAAACCCACCCCGATGGAGTGCACCAAGTGCGACGGCGAGGCGGTCATGCACGCGGCCTACTCCGGGGCCCATCTCTGTGCGTCGCACTTCCTGGAGTCGGTCGAGTCCCGCGTCCGCCGACGCATCAGGGAGGACGAGTTGTTACCCGACGATGCCACGCCCGATGAGCCCGAGACCTGGCTGATCGGGCTCTCCGGCGGGAAGGACAGCGTCGTTCTCACCACCATCCTCGCGGAAACGTTCGAGCGCGATCCACGGGTCGAACTCGTCGCCCTCACGATTCACGAAGGGATCGACGGATACCGGGACGAATCCGTAAACGCCGCCAAGGAACTCCTCGCGGACCTCGAGGTTCGCCACGAACTGGTCACCTACGCGGACGAGATCGGCGTCCGCATGGACGAGGTCGTCGAGGACGACCCGGAGAACATGGCGGCCTGTGCCTATTGCGGCGTGTTCAGACGAGACATCCTCGAACGCTTCGCCGGGGAGTACGACGCCGACCTGCTCTTGACCGGTCACAATCTCGACGACGAGGCCCAGACCGCCCTGATGAACTTTCTCGAGGGCGACGTCGCCCAGATCGCCAAGCACTACGACGCGAGCCTCGCACCCCGTGGTGAACGGCGCGACGCGGGAACGTTCGTTCCCCGTGCGAAACCACTCCGTGACGTCCCCGAGAAGGAAGTCGCCCTCTATGCCCACCTTCGAGACATTCCAGCGCATATCGCCGAGTGTCCCCACAACGAGGAGGCCTATCGCGGTGAGATCCAATCACTCCTGCTCGGTCTCGAGGAAGACCACCCAGGCACTCGCCACTCGATCGTGTCGGGCTACGAGGAACTGGCCGAAATGGCGGCCGAGTATTACAAAGGAGACGGCGGAGCCGACCTGGGCGAGTGCAGGGAATGCGGCGCAACGACGACGCGAGACGTCTGCCGGACGTGTGGACTGCTCGCGTCACTTGGCAAGGCGTGAGTGGAGTAAAGACCATGGACGACTACGCCGAATGGCTCCTCGCCGGGGCGGACGTAACCTCCATCGAGGAGATCGTCGAACTCGAGGATGAGGAATTCGTGGCGACCCGCGAGCGCGCCCGGTCGATCGATGGCGGGGTCGCGGTCGTGATTCACAACGACGAGGGCGAACTCCTGCTGGTCGAAAACGACTGGAGCGACGGGTACCTCCCGCCGGGCGGCGGCGTCGAACCTGGCGAGGATCCGGAAGCCGCCGCGGTCCGCGAAGCCCATGAGGAGACTGGGGTACTGGTAGAGCTGGAGCGACCCGTTCGGGTGGAACGTCGTCAATACGTTCGCGAGGACGCGGATCGGGACCGTGACGAGGACGACGTCAACTCCTTCCGCGGTGGGTACGATGTTACGTATCTCGCCCACCCGATCGGTGAGAAAACCCTCGCGGACGATCCGGGCCGCGACGACGAAACGATCGAGGATGTGGCCTGGTTCGAGGACGTCCCGGAGCGGACGCCCGTTCCGAACCTGCTCGAAACGGTTTTCGAATCGGTGAGTGACGCCGAAACCGACCAGTGACGATCCTTGGTCGGCCCTGACGAACGGCGTGTCTTCGAAAACGATTCAGTGAGAACAGGTACCGGAACCGAAGCCAAAAACGGAACCGGTCAGCGAATTACGTCGACGCCGTTGTTCTTTTCGACCGGGTCGCGGCCACCGTCGCTCTGGGTACTTCCGTACTCGGTGCCCGTGCCGGCGTCCGAGGCCCCGTAGCTGCCGGCGCTACCGACGTTCTGGCTGGCATCGAAATCGCCATCCTCGACGCCCTCGATGCTCGCCCGCGAGCGATCCGCCTGTTTCTGCGTCGTCGGACCGAGCACCTGCGCGCTCTGGACGCCGGTCATGATCGCCATGACTCGCACTTTGCCCTTGTAGTTCTCCTGGATGCGGGCGCCCCAGATGACGTTCGCGCTGGCGTCGAGTCGTTCCGTGATATTTTCCGCGATACCCTCAGCTTCCTTGAGCGTGAGGTCCGGGCCGCCAGTGATGTGGACGAGCCCGCCCGACGCACCCCGATAGTCGACGTCGAGGAGCGGGTGGTTCATCGCGTCCTTGACCACCTCGTTGGTCTTGTTCTTGTCCTGTGTTTCTCCGACGAGCATCACCGCGACGCCACCCTGGTTCATGATCGCGGTCATGTCCGCGTAGTCCAGGTTAATGAGCGATGGCTGGGTTATGGTCTCGGAGATGCCTTTGACCGTCTCGGCGATGATCTGGTCCATGACCGAGAAGGCCTTCCCGATCGGGAGGTTGGGCACGTAATCGAGCAGCCGGTTGTTGTCGAGGACGATGATCGAGTCGGCCTCGTTGCGCAGTCGTTCGAGCCCTTCCTCGGCCTTCACGGTGCGGGCGCGCTCGACATTGAACGGCGTCGAGACCATGCCGACGACGATGGCGCCCTGTTCCTTGGCGATGTTGGAGACAACGGGTGCAGCCCCGGTGCCGGTGCCGCCACCCATGCCGGCCGTCACGAACACGAGGTCTGCATCACCCAGCACTTCCTTGATCGTGCCCTGGGCCATTTCGGTGGCACGCTCGCCCATGTTGGGGTCGCCGCCCGCCCCAAGGCCATTGGTCAGGGACTTCCCGACGAGCACCTTCGTGTCGGCTTCGACCATTTTGAGGTGCTGCTTGTCGGTGTTGATTGCAATGGTGTCGGCGCCGTCCACGCCGATGTTGTAGAGTCGGTTGACGGTGTTGTTCCCGGCACCGCCGCAGCCGACGATGACGATCCGCGGATCGCCGAACTCGTCATCGTCGAGGTCCTCGTCCCGGGCATTTTTCTCTTCTTCCGCGTTCTCGAGTGCGTCTTGAACGATATCTTGCATGGCTCTATACCTTTGCCCAGGTACGTTTGCGGGACTCGCCCGAGCGGTCGGCCTGTTCGTTGATCATTTCGCGGACCGCCGAGCGAATCGCTTCGCTGCGGTTTGGGAACTCTCCCGTCTCGACCATCTGTTCTACTTCCTCGATCTGCTGTTTCGGGATGCGCAGTGTTACACGCTCCATGGTTGTATCTTCCCCTTGGGTAAGACGGGTGTGCGAGTTTCCCACGCATCGCATTTTACTCGCGGAAACTCCCAGACTGCGGCGGGGAGCTCCCCACCGACGCCCTTTGTAAGACAACCGTCTTACGCAGCCACTAACCACTGTTTGAAGCCTATTAAAGGTATCGCAGAATGTTTTACATCATCGGCCAACTCAAATTCGCACCGTTTTTCCGTCTTGCAAACGACGTTTACGCCACCTCGATGAAATCGGACCCTTCGACGGCGTGGGGGCTGGTTCAGCCATCGGAGGTGTTGTCATTTGAACCTGTTCACACCCTGGGGTTATGAAAGCTTCCCGTCCATAGGTGTCGTTGTAACGGTATTCTTCGCGTGAGACTGGCGACCACAAGTGGGTTCCGTCGTGTGACCAGTGAGTGTGCCGCGCCCGGTGCAGGGCCAAAAAATCGATGGTGTGACGGCGACAGGGAACGTACCAACTCAGTTCTCGAGCGTGGCCGTCAACCCAATTTCCGCGCCCGCGAGGAGCTTTGATACGGGGCACTCTGCCTTCGCTCCCGCGGCGTACTCGTCGAACGTCTCCTGGTCGATGTCCGGAACCGTCGCCTCGAGTGTGAGTTCGACGTGGTCGATCTCGAGGGCGTCGGCGTCGAGGTTGACGGCTGCCTCGGTGTGGATGCGCTCCGGATCGTAGCCGTCCTCCGCGAGCGCGTTCGCGAGCGCCATCGAGAAACAGCCCGCGTGGGCTGCACCGATGAGTTCTTCCGGGTTCGTTCCGGTTCCATCCTCGAATCGCGAGGCGAACGAGTACGCGCCCTCGAACGCGCCGCTCCCGAGCGCCATCGATCCCTCTCCTTTCTGGAGCGACCCTTCCCAGGTCGCTTCGGATTTTCTGACTGGCATAGGTGTTACCCTCACAAAGCTATTTGGCGTCGTCTCGGATAGGTTTTGTCTGACTCGGTCTGTCACGGCGGAGTGATTCCGGTCCACGCGCGGGCCGTGAATAATAATCCTTAAGTCCGCCAGCGGGAGTAGTAATCGATGCGTGCCCGCCCTTAGCTCAGACTGGTAGAGCAGTCGACTGTAGATCGACTTGCCCCCCGTTCAAATCGGGGAGGGCGGATTTTCTCACCTGTCGAACTATAGCCGAGAAGAAGTTCGCCGTCGTGCGATTCCGTTTTCCCAAATCTTGGTTGAACAGGTGACCTGACTCGGGTAATCGACGTCGTGCGTTCGCGTATAGCCGAACGTATTGGCTCCGGCCAACAAGAGAAAGTTTTCGAACGGTGGGGAAAACGGCGCAGGTGTGAATAGATGCTCTCGTCGGATTGACCAGCAGCTCCCCGACAACGGAACGGTTTCGTTCCCCCGGTTCCATCTTCGGCCCCGACCGGGCCCCCAAACCCGGGTCGGACGATCGTGGTGCTGCTGCGAATCGGTCCCGGTTACTTCTCGGACCACTCAGTCGACTCGATGGAGTAGCCCCCACAGACCGGGCAGACCTGGCGATCGAGTTCGAATTCGGCATTGCACTGCTGACACCGGTAGTTCCCACTAGCGTCGTTGGCAAACGCCGACCGTATCTTTCCGATGACGCGCATCCTCGGACCTCAATAGCGATTGATTGGCGACCGGTATAATACCTGTTGTCCTTTCAATCACGGGACTGCGGCGGGGTATGGCAGGTGGCGTCGGGGTCATAGCAGTCCCGTCGCCGGCGCAAATACCCGATTCAACGGCCCGTTGTAGGGGGACGATAGTCGACCCGTATTGATTGGGGTGATGATGCACCGGTTCCATATCGTCGATCCTCCGCGTGTCGGGGTTCACAGTCGCTCGACCAGCGCCTCCCCGCGATCCCGGACGCGGATCGGTTCGGACTTGTCGACCAGCGTTTCGGCGTCATCGAGTTTCGGTGCCTGCTCGGCGCGGACGGTGAACAACACGTCGTCTGTCGTGACGGGTTCGCCCATGGAAACCTGGAGTTCGATGCCGGCCCCCTTGTTACTCGGCGCGCCCGCGCGCCGGGCGATGTCGCTGATCAGCCGATTGTCCAGGTGCGTGACGATCCCGTCGCGCTCCGCGCGGACGGTCAGGGTCTCCTGACCAGGAACGAGGTCGTCGACCCTGACATCGGGGTCGCCGTTCTGGGCGGCAACGATATCGCGGAACCGTTCCATGGCGCGGCCGGAATCGAGGATGTCCCGGGCCTTTTCATCGACGCCACAGGATTCCAGGAGGATGTCCGCCAGGCGAAGGCTCTTGAGCCGTAGCGATTCCGGCCCGCCACCCTGGAGGACTTCAAGGACATCTCGGGCCTCGAGGATCGGACCGATGCCCCGACCGATCGGTTGCTCGCCGCGGGTGATGGTGCACTCGATATCCAGGCCGAGGTGGGCGCCGACTTGCTTGAAGTCGGTTGCGAGTTCACGCGCGCTGGCGAGCGATTCCACTTTGGCTCCTTCGCCGTACGGCACGTCCATGACGACGTGAGTCGACCCTGCGCTTTGCTTCTTCGAGAGGACGGAGGCGATCACCTGCCCCGGCGGGTTGAGCGAGAGGGGATTTTCGGCGCGGATGATCTTGTCATCGACGGGCGAGATGTTGAGGCCTCCGCCCCAGGCCAGGCAGCCGTTGGTCTTTCCGACGATCGATTTGAGTTCGTCGATCTCGAAGGCGACGTCGCAGAACACCTCCATCGTATCGGCGGTGCCGGCCGGCGAGGTGATCGCTCGCGAGGAGGTCTTCGGGATCGTTACGCCCGCGGCGGCGACGATCGGGACGACGATCGGCGTGACCCGATTGCCCGCCACGCCGCCCATCGAGTGTTTGTCCGCGATAACGTCGTTGTTCCACTCGATGACGTCACCGACGTCGGTCATCGCCGTGGTGAGATTCTTCGTCTCCTCGAAGGAGAGCCCCTCCGTGTAGATACCCGTGACGTACGCGCTCAACTCGATGTCGCTGAGCCGGTTCTGGTCGATGTCCCCGATGATCGTCCGGAGTTCGTCGGCCTCGAGTTCGACGCCGTTGAGTTTCTTCTTGATGTAGTGGACTGAACCGGGCTTTGGCGCGTGCGTCAGGTCCACGCTGCCCTCGATGTGCCCGAGCCGACGGGTAACGCCGAGGGTCCCCTCGGCCACGATCTCCTGGGTCACCTCGGCGATGCCGATGTGCGTTTCACCGTTCCAATGGATCTGGACGCGATCGAGCGGATTGACGCCGAGTTCCTCCGCGTCGGATCTATTGAGGATGACCGTCGGAGACCGCGTGGCGAGGTCGATGTTTTCCGCTTGGAATTTCATGTCACTGTAATTCGACCGGTGGACGTAAAACATCGGTGGCCTGGCGAGGCTAACGACCCTATCCAAGTAAGACAATAGTAATCGCGCCGACGACGATGCCAATGGCACGCGTTCGCATCCCGGCGATTACCCAGTTGATGAGGGGCCGCTTAACTCTGGCTGAAGCGACCGTTGTCGGACCCATATCGTTTCGGCCGGGTCGTCTGAGGCGTCTCCTTCGCCGGCTTCTGAACCCTTTTGGCCGGAAAGCCCGTTGCGGGCGGTATGTTGACACGCGTCCCCGACGCGGAGTTCGAGGAGCGACTCGCGGCGATTCGAGACCGGCTCGGCGAGCACGACGCCGAGGCAGGGGTTTGGTTCGGTGCGACGAGCATCGAGTACCTCACGGGCTTCGCGCACATCCAGACGGAGCGGCCCGTCGTCCTTGCGGTCACCGAGGACCGCGTCGAGATCACCGTGCCTCGACTCGAGGTCGAGCGCGTCGAGCCCAACCCGCGGATCGACGCGGTGCTTTCTTACTTCGACTATCCGGGGAGCGACCCGATCGGGACCGCCGCGGAGATGCTTGACGGGATGGGCGTCGA
>JBKEGM010000035.1:0-13952 GCA_046710005.1 Natrialbaceae archaeon | reverse complement strand
TGTCGCGCGGTGAAAGCTGCTGGGCCGCCTCGACCGAATATCCTTGCGGGACGTACTGGGCGAAGTCCGGTTCCTCGGAGATGGCGTTCGGGAAGAACAACTGGGAGCCGTTGGCCGTGTAGTTCTCGATCATCGACTGGCCCTTCGGGCTGGTGAGGAAGCCGACGTAGGCCATCGCCGCCTGGTAGTTGACGTCGTCGTACTGCCCGGGGTTGACTGCCATCACGCCGTAGGGGTTCTTCAGGAGGACGGGGCCGCCCTTGAGCGGTCCCTGGACGTGAATAGTGAGGTCGATCTCGCCTTTCATCGAGAGGAAGGTCCCACGATCGGCCAGCGTGTACGCGCCGGTCTGGCTGGCCTGCACGAGGGTGTCGCCCATTCCTTTGCCGATCTCGCGGTACCACTTGCCGCCGGGACCGGTGCCGGCTTCGTCCCAGATGATGAGTTCCTTCTTGTTCGTCCCCGAATCGTCGCCGCGAGAGACGAACGTCGCCCCTTCCTCGGCGATGGTGTTGAACGCCTTCGTCGCACTCTTCATCCCGTTGATGCCCGCCGGATCGTCCTCCGGGCCGACGATGACGAAGTCGTTGAACATCACGTCGCGACGGTTCACGCCGAAGCCGTCCTGCATGAACTTGTCCTCGGCGTTGCGAGCGTGGACGAGGATGACGTCGGCGTCGCCGTCGCGGGCCGTCCGGATGCTCGCGCCGGTCCCTTTCGGAATGGTCTTGACGGTTATCCCGAAGTTCTTCTCGAACGTCGGGTTGAGATGATCGAGAAGGCCCGTGTCGTACGTGCTCGTCGTGGTCGCGAGGATCAATTCGCCGTCGCCGATGCTCCCCGATCCCCCGTCGGTTTTCTGGTCGGTGGCTGTCCCGTCATCCGCCTGCTCATCATCCGTCTGGCCCAGCATCCCGGTACACCCGGCGAGGCCGAGCATCGTTCCCGCTCCCGCCACTTGCAGCAACCGTCGCCGTTGTATCTTCATAGATATATCGATGGAAAGCGGCGTCTTAACGATTGGGGATTCGACCAAGAGGGCGTAATCGTTCCCGGTTACCGTAATCCGTATTGACCTCGACTCCGTTGGCCCACGTAGATGGCGCACAGATCGACGTTCGAAACGTCTACGCGGGTTCGGTTCGACGTCGGGGAGGTCACCGGGGCGATAGGAGATTCGATTACGGTCCTCCCCATCGTGGTAGCCCTGGCGGTTACCACCCCCGTGTCCCTGGCGCACACGCTGCTGTTCTTCGGGGTCTTCCAGATCGTCTGGGGGTTGTGGTACGAGTTGCCAATCTCCGTCGAGCCGATGAAGGCCCTCGGTGGCCTGGCCATCGCAGGCGGGATCACCTACGGTGAGTTCCTGGGCGCGGGGCTCCTCGCCGGCCTCGTCCTCCTGGCGTTCGCCGGGACCGGGACGCTCTCGCGGGTCGAGTCGTGGATCGGGACGCCCGTAATCCGCGGGATCCAACTCGCCGTCGCACTGATCCTCCTCCAAACCGGCGTGGAACTCGCCCTCGGGGCCCCATGGTGGCCGTGGGCGGGGTCGCCGTCGCGGGCGTGGTGATCGCAGCCGGTCATCGCCGGGCCAGCGGCCTCGTCGTGTTGGGGCTCGGCCTCGTCATCGCCGTCGCGAACGCTGGCCGCCCGACCGTCAGCGTCCCGACGATAGGAGTCTTTGCTCACGGGTGGCCCGCCCTCACCCTCGGCACTGTGGAGGGAACGCTCGCCCAACTGGCCATGACGGTCGGGAACGCGGCCGTCGCGACCGCCCTGCTGTTCGACGACCCCCTCGACGCCGACGTCTCGGTCGACGACCCCGCCGGCAGCATGGGCGGGATGTCCCTCCTTTCGATCCCGCTCGGCGGAATTCCGATGTGCCACGGCAGCGGCGGCCTCGCCGGCAAGTACGCGTTCGGCGCTCGCACCGGCGGCGCGAACGTCGTCGTCGGCGGACTCTACCTGCTCGCGGCGCTGGTCGCAGGCGGAGGGCCCTTGGCCGCGTTCCCGATGGCGCTGCTGGGGGTGTTGCTCGCACTCGTTGCCGTCCAACTCGGCGACGCCGCCCGAGATTCTGACGGACGCCTACTGACCGTCAGCGTCGGCATCCTCGGTCTATTGGTCAACGTGGGCGTGGCCTTCGTCGTCGGCGCACTCGTGTACTTGGTTCTCGATCGGGAATCGATCGCCCCTGGATCGGCATAGGGACTCGCTGCCGTCCGGTCCATCAGAACAGCGACCGGTACGGGTTGATGAACTGCAACCCTTCCGCGATGGCCCGCGAAATCGGCAGCAGGAAGTCTTTCGTGAACGCAAAGAAGCCGAGGACCGAGACCAGCAGGTAAACGGTCATCGCGGCGGCGGCGATTCCGAGCATGATGGCGCCGACCGACGCCGACCGATCCGACGGCCGCACGGTTGCGGCCACGGCCCACAGCGCCACGACCAGGCCGATTCCGAAGGCCACCACCCCGTAGAGCTGGACGGTCTCGCTCCGCCCGGTGGCGGCCACGGCAATCGCCCCGATGTAGGCCGGGACACCGAGGGCGACCCCAGCCAAGTACGTCCGGAGCAGTCGCGACCATTCGGTCGCGATCACCGCGCGGACTGGCGCCAGTCGGACGAGCCCGTAGATTCCCAGCGGATAGATCGGGTGAATGTACCGGACCGTGAGCATATGTTGGAGGGGCAAACGCTGGAGGTAGACTGTCGAAACCCGACAGCGGGCGGTGGGTCTTTGAGGCCTGCAACCGTCAGTCGACGCATGCCGGTACCCTGGGCGGACCTGTTCGACCGAGCCGAGACGGCCGAGACGGACGTCGAAACGATCAGGGAGCGACTGCGGGAGGTTCGCGATGACGACTGACGCCAGCCCCGCCCGGGTGGTCGCCGATGCGGACGTCCTTGTGGCGGACCTCCTCGTCGGCGACGCCGCCAGGGACGCACTCGATCACGTCCGTCGACATTCCTGGGTAACACTCGTTGCGAGCGACCACCTCCTCGACGATGCCGAGGCAGTGATCGGGAGCCTCGCCGATCCCGACCTCGCGGGCGACTGGCGGGAGCGGATCGATACGGAGCGAAAGGCCGTCGACCACCCAGCAGACGACCACCCCGCGCTGGCCTCCGCCTACCAGGGTGGCGCGGCCCACCTCCTCACCTTCGACGAAGGATTGCGATCGACCGCGACGAACCTGACGATACAACCGCGGGCCAACCTCTCGATCCGGACGCCCGGCGCCTTCGACGGACTGTTCGATGCCGCAAGCCTCTACGAGGCCGTCGAAGGTGGGGAGTATCCCGGGCCTGACTGCGATCCCAGAGCATAATCGGCCTGGCGGTCCCGGTCAGTCCTTCCATTCTCTAAGCCACGCCGCGAACGCTTCGAGTGCCCGACCCCGGTGGCTGATTGCGTTCTTCTCCGGGGTTTCCATCTCCGCGAGGGTCTTGCCGTCGTGCTCGAAGATCGGATCGAACCCGAACCCGCCGTCGCCCCGAGGGGCGACGATTTCGCCGTCGACCCGCCCGGAGAAGGTTTCGACCCGGACTGCGGGGGGATTCGAACCGCCATCGGATTCCGGAGCCGCCTCGGCGTAGGCCAGCACCGTCCGGAAGGACGCCCGGCGATCGTCTTCGGGTTCCGTCATTCGCCAGAGACGCTCGATGCCGACCGTCTCCTCGACGTACGCCGAGTACGGGCCGGGGAAGCCGTCGAACGTCTCGACGAACAGGCCGGCGTCTCCAACGAGCACGGGATCCTTGCCGCCAAGCGCCCGGAACGCCTCGCGAGCACCGTGGGCAGCCACGGCCCGCAGATCGTCGGCCTGGATCTCCGTGTAGTCGTAGTCCACCTGCTCGACAGGTTCGGCGAGAGCCTCGCAGGCTTCCTCCACCTTGCCCTCGTTGCCCGTCACGAATCGAATGGTCATGTGCGAGGACGGGTCACGAACGCAAAAAGAGCCGTCGGTCCCTGCCGGTGGGATTACACCGCCAGCGGACTGTCTCGAGGATCGTCAGTCGACGATAACCTCGACCGGTCCATCGTCCGCTTCCTCCTCACCCTCGAAGGCTTCCTCACCGTCGGACTGCTCCAACCAGACCATCACGCCGGCCACGGCCAGCACGACCCACGAGCGCCAGTTCGCCAGGTTCAGCGTATATCCGATGCCGAACGGTTTCTTCACGAGCATCCCTTTCCCGGGTTTCCAGTACGAGGACATGAGTCGTCGCATACTGGGTCGTTCGAAGTTGTACGGGATGCCGAAAATCTCTCCGGAAGCAGGTTTGTCGGGCATGGATTCTGATACTCGGGCAACGGGTAAATCCTTTTCTCTCACCCGAGCGGTCACGACGATCTGGTGCAGGATTCTCGATTCACTGATATCGGCCTCGCCCTTCGATCTCCCGGAGTTGTTCAATTACCGATGGATCGCCCACCTCGCGATACCCGGCCTCGAAGCCCTCGCGCATCCCTGCAGGGTCGTCGGCAGTGCCCTCAAGGCTCTGTGAGAAGACGTGCAGATCCATGGCGTGGTCCTCGACGTGCCCCGTGTAATAGCCCAGGCCGAAATCGATGAGGGAGACGCGACCGACGTCGCCGGCCCCCGTTTCGTCTCCGTCCTCGTCGACTCGGACGTTCCGCGTCGTCGGATCTCCATGGACGAACCCGGCCTCGTGAATCTGGGCGAGGTGCCGGCCGACGGTCCGAACCCGGTCCGCCGTCAGCGCACCCCGGAGTTCCGAGGTCCCGACGCGCTCGAACACGATGGTCGCGTTCTCGGGGTCGACGTCGTAGACGACTGGTGTCGGTACACCGGCCCGCCGCGCAGCGCTCGTCAGCCTGGCTTCGAGCCTGGTTCGTTCGGTCCGTAAGCGCTCGTCGAGTTCTGGATGGCGGTACGATCGGGGGCGTCGTCGTTTGATCACCCGATCGTCTTCGATCGTGACCGTTGCCTCGGCGCCCTGAATCTCGTCCTCGTCGACCACGGGTCGGGCGACCGACTCGCCGTCCCGCCAGGTAACGGGTACCTGGTCCGGCCGGAAATCCGGATCGACGCGAGAGTCCTCGATTTCGAGGGTGTCTCCGGCCGCACACATCTTCGCGCCGAGCACGGCGATCATTCCGGCGTTGTCCCGGAGGAAGCGGTCGTCGGGAACGAAGAAGTCGGCGTCGCGCCCCGCACACATCTCCCCCAGCATCTCCTGCAACCGGTCGTTCTGGGCGACGCCACCGCCGAGGACGAGTTCGTCGCTGCCGGTCAACGACATCGCACGTTCCGACACCTCCGCGAGCATGGCGAAGACGTTCTCCTGGAGGGAGAAACTGACGTCCTCGACGGGTGTGCCGTCGTCGTACGCATCCTTTGCCGCGCTCATGATGCCCGAAAAGGAGAAGTCCATTCCCTTGACGACGTAGGGCAGATCGACGTACTCGCCGTCATTTGCGTGAGCTTCCACCTTCGGCCCGCCGGGGTGGGACCAGCCGACATGACGGGTGAACTTGTCGATGGCGTTGCCAACGCCGGTGTCCATGGTTTCCCCCAGGACGCGGTACCGCCCGTTCCGGTAGCTCAGGACGTGGGCGTTAGCGCCGCTGGCGTTCAGACAAACCGGCGACTCGAAACCCGACAGGTGGCGGGCGATTTCGAGGTGAGCCACCATGTGGTTGACGCCGATCAGTGGCACGTCGAGGCGCTGGGCCAGCGCCCGGGCGGCCGTCGCGACGGTTCGAAGGCAAGGGCCCAGACCGGGACCGTGCGAAAAGGCGACGCAGTCGATCGGCCCATCTGCACGGTCGAGCGCTCGCTCGACGACCGCCGGGACCGCCTCGTGCATGTGTTCGGCAGCCTCGCGCGGGTGAATGCCGCCGCTGTCGGGCTGGTAGGCGTCGGTCTCGATGACGACGCGATCGTCGTCGGTCGCGATACTGTCTGGAGAGATCGACCCATCGGTATCGAAGATCGCAGCACTCGCTGCCCAGGCCGTGCCCTCGATCCCGAGAACGCGCATTCAGCTACTTCCACTCGGTGTAGCCACAGCGGCCACAGTGCTCGCGGTCTTCGTGGTCGGCCAGGAACGCGTCCTCGCAGCGCGGGCAGGGTTCGCGATCGAGTTCGCCCTCCTCGGTGTAGAATTCGTAGCGCGCCATCGGATCAGGCCTCCTCGGCTTCCTCGGCCGCCTCGCCGTCCTCGCCCGCGGCGATCTTGTTCCGTTCCAGCATGTACTCCTGCTCGACGTCCTTGGCGTGTTCGGCCGATTCGTAAACCTTCGCGTGGCCGATCGTCTTTCGCATCCCGAACTTCGTGTCGAGTTCGCGAACGACGACCTCACTGGCATCCTTGTTGAGTTTGGCTGCCAGACTGTCGCGAACGGACAGCCGAGATGGGGTGGCCTCGTCGTGAACGACCTCGAACTTCACATCCGAGCGGTGCAACATCGGGTTTTCCTCCTGCGAGATGATTTCGACGTCCATGAGTTCTCAGTTACCTCCATATCCCCCGGAAAGCGCTAAAAGGGTTTCGAAGTGGGGAATTTCACAGGAAATATTCCCCAGCAGTGGTCGGGGGCCGGCAGTGTGTGGGGGTTCCGGCGATTCGCAAACGAAACCGTATCCTCGACAGATCTCGGCGACGAACAGCGGAATGCGAGGGCCCGTAAACCAAAGCGTCCGCTCGCAACCTATGAATTACCATGCGAAGATTCGTCCCTGGTAGAGATGAGTAGTTTCAAGATGCCACCACTGGTACCGCCGCAGAAGTTCGATGTCTACTGAGACTTCAGACGGTACGGAACCGGTGGAGCCGACAGCGTTCCTCCAAGACGCGAAGGAGCACCTTCTGGCCGCTCTCGATGAAGCCGATCCCGAAGAAAAGGACTATCACGTTCGCTGCGCCCTGCAAGCCTGTCACGTCCCCTCCGAGGAGTGATCGGCCGGGGCGGTTCGGTCGATATTCCGTAGATTCGGCACCCCTTCATTTCTTGTCCAGATATTAAATTCTCCCAAACCCAACCGGCATAAAATCGGATGGCTGGTATCGATTTCACAACCGCAGCTTGTCGAGATTCTGGGAGAAACAGCCCGGTTCGAGTTCCAGTTGAAAGAGAGCATCCCCCGAATACCGTGGAGCGGTGAATCCTGAAAGCGGCAACCCCTCAACCAATCGAAAAGACGTAAATCCCGGTAGGCGGGACAGGCAAACGGAAACCAACATCGATGTCGGGACTTCTCCGACGGACCAGGCGGGCACTTTTCGCCTTTCCCGCGCTGCTGGCCAAACTCGGAATCGTCGACCGCCAGAAGGGTGAAGAGGCTTTCGACCTCGCCGTCCCGATGATGATCACTGGAGGGTTGCGGACCGTTCTCCGGACGGCGGACTTCTTCATGGTGAGCATCGCGCTCGGGGACGCCGCCGTCGCCGGGCTCGAACTCGGGTTCCAGTACTACTTCGTTCCGTTCGGGCTGGCACTGGCGGTGTCCAGTGGGACCATCAGCGTCGTCTCGCGGTTCAAGGGCGCCGAGGAACATGCGAGGGCCGATCTGGCGGTCAAGCAATCGCTCTGGATCTCGCTTGGAATATCGGTCCCGATCACGGCGGCGACATGGGTCTACGCCGAACCGCTTGTCGGGGTCCTGACGGGGGACCCGGCGGCGATCGATTTAGGGGCGACCTACCTCCAGATCGTCATGCTCTCGGTGGGGTTTCGGTTCTGGAGTATCATCGCCTCCCGGGCGCTAGCCGGCAGTGGGGACACGCGCACGCCGATGTACGTCCGACTCGTGACGTTGCCCACGAACGTGACGTTGAACGCGCTGTTGATCTTCGGTATCGGTCCGTTTCCCAAACTCGGAATCGCCGGCGCAGCGTGGGGGACGGCCCTTTCGAACATACTGGCCGCGCTGGTGTTTTTCGGGTTGCTGGGCTCCGGGCGATTCGCGATTCGCTTTCGGGTCGGCGGAAAGCAGTTCGATCCCACGATCGTCTACGAGATCGTGCGGGTCGGACTCCCGCTGGCTGGCACCCGACTGTCGAGAACCTTCGGTCGCTTCCCCTTCCTGTTCTTCCTGGGGATACTCGGCACGCCCGTGCTCGCAGCATACGCTATCGGCCGGCGGATCATGCTGCTGGCACTGATGCCGGCGTGGGGGTACTCGACGGCGGCGAGCACCCTCGTTGGCCAGAGCATCGGTGCGGGCGATGACGAGGAAGCGAACGACTACGGCTGGCAGTCCCTCCGGATTGCCCTGGCGACCCAGATACCGATCGCGATGCTCATCATCGTCCTCGCGCGGCCAATCGCCATCGCGTTCGGCACCGAGTACGTCGACCTCACCGTCCAGTTCGTGCGAATATTCGGTCTCGCCGTGGCCGGATTTGGTATCTCCAGGACGATGCGTGGCAGTCTCCGCGGCGCGGGTGACATGCGGTGGCCGTTCTACGGTGGGATCGTCGGTACCTATCTCGTTCGGCTACCCCTCGGTGCGATCGCGGTCCCGGCCGGGACGGCCGCAATCGTCCTTGGGACGGTGAGGCTCCCGCTTGGGGTGACGACCGTCTCGCTGGGCGGGATCACGATCGATCCCGGTCTCGGCCTCGGGATCGGGGGCGTGTACGCTGCCATCCTGGCCGACATGTACGTTCGTGCTGGGTTCAACACCCTCCGGTTCTGGTCGGGCAAGTGGAAACTCGTCGCTGCAGAATCCGACATCGGGACAGGGATGGAGTCGGAATCCGGAACCGATTGAAAGCACCGGGATGGATATTCGACGGAAAAGCCGCCGAAACCTCATCGTTTATGCCCCGCCCGGCCCCAGTAGGATGCATGAGCGACGCCACGAAAATCGTCCTGGGCACCATCGCAGTCAGCGTGATTCTCGTTCTGGTGCTGATCGTCCAGACCCTGTTTGCCTGATGTTCGAGCACCGGTTGCTGCAAAGCGAGGTGGAAGCAGTGCGGGATTCCCAGACCCCGGAGACCGTCGTCCTCCGGGCGACCAGCGACTTCGAGACGCTTTCGCCGGAACGAGCGATGCAGCTCGGGCCGTTTGTCGAGTCGTTCGACCCGGTGACGTATTCCGGGGAGTGGCTGCCGCCGGACGTCCCGACGGTTCTGGAACAGTTTGTCGGCTCTGAGGTTGCCATCGGTGCGCCCGAAGACGGATCGATCGCCTGGACCCGACAGACGCGACCAGCCGTCGTGATCGAGAAGCCCCGAGCGGAAGGTTCGCCGGCAGATTTCGTGGATTTCCTCGTCGCCGAGGCGCTCGTCCAGATCAGTCTGGAGGCCCCCGAACACTTCCTGGGGTTCTTCGAGGAATCGTATCGCGACCTCGACGCGGCAATCCCGCTCGGTGCGGCCGACACCTACCAGGTCGCGGCGGCGCTGTACGACGCCTGGATCGGCCTCCAGTCGCGTCCCATCTTCGAAACGTGGCCGGCAGAATATCCCGAACTTGGCGAGACCTGGGCCGAGGCTGGCGAGCGTCTCCAGCCCAGGGTCGCCGCTTTACCGGAAGCCGTCGCGACCGGAGACACGGACCTCCCGGCGGCGGTCGAACTCGCTTGCAGCGCGGTCAAACACGGCCTCGACCTCCCGGCACCCTTCGACGCACTGGACGTTGGGGCCTACCGAGAAACCGGGGCTCCGTATGCTATACAGTGGGCGGAAAAAGTGTTCGACGCGCTCGAAACGTAGCCGACTGTGGGGCAGCCGAAACGCGTCAGAGATCCAGCGTGACCGTTCCGTCCGCGTCGAGTTCCACGACGCCGTCGAACAGCTCGCGGTACCGGTCGACGAGGTAGTCTTCGTGAACCTCGGGCGAGAGATGGAAGATGCCAACGGTGTCGTGTTCAGCCAGGAGGTCGAGCAACCGCTCGATCGCCTCGAAGGTCGACTTTTCGCCGGCGTAGTAGGCCAGTTCCGTGATCGAGTCGACGCTCACCCGGCGTTTGCCGTCGGTCGATTCCAGAAATTCGGCGGTTTGCTCGACGACGCCATCGAGATCGTCCGGTGCGGAGGCATAGTGGATCCGATCCGTGCTCCGGCGTGAGTATCCGCGTTCGATGCTCAGAGTGTCCAGAATCACGGCGCGGTCCCCGTCGACGTCGTAGTAATCGAGCTTTTGGAGGACCTCACGGGCCGTCGTCCGCGTGGAAACGACGAGGAAGCGGTCCGTGTCGGTTTTTAGGAAATCGGTGTCGATCCGGTCGGTTTCGCCCGTGCTCGGATGCAAGAGAAGGATTGCAGTGCCGCCGGGAATAGTCCGTTCCTCCGTCCCGCGAATGTCGAGGGAGTAATCCATACTGGTGGGGAACCCGTGGCTGGAACTTAAGCCTGCGGGTGGATTCGAGGTCGCTACCTGGCGTTAGAAGACGGTATCGGCAGTCGCAGCGCCGACGACGCTAAAGATGGCGCCAACCGAGATGGCCTTGAGTGTCGTGACCGCGATGGCCGATCTTGAGGGATCCGTTAGGATTTCGCCGGCAAGGAGGAATGTTTCCGGGGCAGTCAGCGCCAGGGCAAGGATGCCCACGGACCCAAACGAGACACCCATCAAAGAGACAAAACGGAGCGGGATGCCGATGACCTCCGCTTCCCGTTCGGGGATCCGGTCAGCGTCGGCTTGATAGAGGGCACCATACCCGATCGCGACGACGATCCCGACCGTCACGATGGTGTGGACAGGACCCATATTCTCCGCCAGTACCCACACCTCTTCGGTGACCACGAACGGTCCGGCAAGGAGGAATCCACCGACCAGTTGCTGGGCGGTGTCGGCCAGCCGATATCGCTTTCGAGGCCCAACCATGGCAGAGCGATCGGTCGCGTCTGTCAAAAGCCCCGGGGGCTGTTGCCGGTGATCGCGCGATCCGAGGACGGGGCCGGACCGGGCTGAACACCGCCTCGGAATCCACCCCAGAAGCCCGGTCCTCCCTGGCAATATCAGGCGGGACCGAAAGGGGGTGTCTGGATCCATATCGGGCAACGGCAGCACCGGGGCAACGGCGGGAGCGAAGCGCGCACAGAGCGCGAGCCGCGAGGGCGCAGCGACCCGTGTGAGACCCGGATTGTCGAGCGATCTTTAGCGTTCCGGGGAATTCACCGATTGAGATTCCACTGGGCCTGATCAAAATGGCACGGTTTGGTCGCGGGATGTTCACGCCGATATCGACTCGGACAGAATCGTTTTGTCCCCGGCTTGCTTCACGTTGGGTATGACCGTCCGGGAGGAGTTCGACCAGTGGGCGGCCGACGGCCGCGACGAGTCGATGGCGGACGAGCACTGGCATACGGCGAAAGAAGTCCTCGCCCGCATGCCGGTGGAACCGGAGGACGTCGTGCTGGATCTGGGGTCGGGGAGCGGGTATGCCGTCCGTGCACTCCGGGCGAAGGCCGGAGCGTCCCGGGCGTATGGGCTCGACGCCTCGCCGGAAATGGCGGGCAAGGCCAGCGGGGCCACCGGCGATCCGAAGGTCGGGTTCGTCGCCGGCACGTTCACCGCTTTGCCCTTCGCCGACGACAGCATTGACAACGCCTTCTCGATGGAGGCGTTCTATTACGCGGCGGACCCGATCGAGGCGCTCCAGGAACTCCGGCGAGTCCTCCGGCCGGGGGGCACCTTCCACTGCGCGGTCAATTACTTCGAGGAGAACCCCTACTCCCACGATTGGTCGGAGTATATCGCCGTGGACATGACCCTCTGGAGTCGAAGCGAGTACCGGGAGGCGTTTCGTGAGGCGGGATTTCACGTTGCCAGTCAGGACAACGTTCCCGACCTGGAGATAGACATTCCACCCAAGGATACGTTCCCGCTGGAGGAATGGGAAACCCGCGAGGCGATGGTCGAGCGGTATCGAGAACTGGGGACGCTGTTGACGGTGGGCGTGGCGCCCTGAAACGGGCGATCGTGGGGGAGAGGGTTATCTGAGGATCCCGATTCCAAATGCGGTCACGGACATGACGGCACTGGATGCTCCAGAGAGTTGCGGAATGGGGCCGGAGCCGAGAAGATGCCCCCCCCGAACGCTGTTCCGAACGCGACGACGGCAGTACCGAGCGAAAGGTCGCGATTCGTGGCATCTGGTACTCGTGCCGGAGAAGCACCCAAACCATCACGAAGGCGAGCGCATAGCCCCTGAGGGTGATCAGCAGAGAGTTTTTGCAATGTAGTATAATCTTGAGTTATTTTATATATTTTATTTTAAAATAGTAAATTACAATATTACCCGTCGGTTCGACAGGGCGAACCTGAACCCATAGAAAGAGAGTCTGCAGGTACCGTTCCCAATAAACTCACGGAGACGATTGTCCAATTACAGTCGCTGCCGCCATGTTACCTACCAGCCGCCATGAATCAAAACCATGAGCTGCCGTTTCTTCCATACATCGCCCGGCGAACCAATTCTGATTCGAAAGGAATTGCCAGGAAATGTCCCTCCAGGTCGGAGTAGCGGTTCCCCCCAGGGCGTCCGGAGTTCGACACGCCTTTCCTCCGCCACTCCCAGGGATCAGGAGATGACTGCGGAGGAGGACTGGCGGGAGGTGTTCGGACACCAGGAGCCTTACAAACCTCAAGTCGACGGCATCGAGACGGCCGTCGAAACCGCGCAGGATCGCGGATTCACGGTTCTGGAGGGCGCCTGCGGGACTGGGAAGACGATGCTCGCGCTTACTGCCGGGATCCACCTCGTCCGTGACCCGGACAGCGACTTCGAGCGCGTCCTCGTGCTCACGAGCGTCAAGCAACAGCTCCGCCAGTTCGAGGCTGACCTCCGGACGATCAACGCGAACCTCTCGGAGGAGTGGTCCCCGGTGTCCGGTCTCACGCTCGTGGGCAAGGCCGACGTCTGCCCGTACAACCGTGAAGGGGCCGGCGGGATCGACGACGGAAACGTCTACAACCGATGCGAAACCCTCCGGGAGCACACCCGCGACGTGACGGGAGAGGGCGGCTCGACGACCGCCCAGGCCCTGACGGGTCGGGCCCGCAGCCAGCAAGTCGGACTGGCCGACAGCGGGCGGGGGGGAAACCAGGCGAGCTACCTCGAAACGGCCAACGAACCGACACCCTACCCGCCCGAGATGCCCGAGTACGAAGACGGCGGGACGAGCACCGAATACTGTCCGTTCTACGCCGGCTTTCTCGAAGCCCTACCGGAGGACGGGGACCCAGTCGAGGCCGTTCCTTTCGACTTCGAGGACGCCGGACTGATCGAACCCGACGACCTCGTCGCCCAGTCGGCCGGCCACGGCACCTGTCCACACTCGATTATGGGCGCACTCCTGCCCCACGTCGAGGTCGTCGTCGGAAACTACTACCACGCGTTCGATCCGACCACCACGGCGGCCTTCACCGCGCCCTTGCTCGACGACGAGACGTTCGTCATCTGCGACGAAGCCCACATGCTCGAACCGCGAGTTCGCGATCTGGTGAGCGACGGAATGGCCGACGCCTCGCTCCGTGACGCCGAAGCGGAGTTGAGCCGGGTCATCCAGCCACTCGCCTTCGAGGGGCGTGGCGACCGCGTCGAGGCGAGCGCGGACGCGGACCTGATCCGGGCCGAGTTGGCCGAGGTGGACGTCTCACGCGACGACCTCGAGGCCGTCCAGTCGCTGATCCAGGACCTTCGGGAGGAACTCGATCGGCGAGTGACTGCCTTCCTCGATCGCGAACACGAAGGCTGGCGGGCCGATCTGGCGGCGTTGGACAACGAGGAGATTCCCTTACGTGATCCCGAACGGCCCCAACCAGACGCTATCACGGAGTGGGGCGATCGCGAGGGCCACACCGAGGAAATCTGGCGCCGCGCCGAGGCGGTCGGAAGGATCGTCGCCAGGATTCTCGACGCGGCCGACGACGAGGAAAAACAGCGGGCGATCCCCGGCGTGGGGCGCACGCTGGCCGCCTGGCGGGCGATGGATCACGAGACGTTCTTCCGGGAGATCGAACT
>JBKEGM010000034.1:0-14350 GCA_046710005.1 Natrialbaceae archaeon | reverse complement strand
TTGCGACGACCGCCGGGCGGGCCGGTTCAGCCAATGGCGCCGTATCCACGACACCCGTCGACCGAAGTCCCGGGACGTGATCCCCATGCCAACGCACGACGTTCACTGCCGGGGACAGCGCCAGGGTGTGGATTCCGGGTGCGCTATGACTGCGGCTATCGACCGTTCCGGTCGGTTGGAAGGGGCGATTCACGGTGCCGTCGCTCCTGTGGGATCCCGGGGCGCCGGCCCAGTAGTTCCCGCGGCCGTCGACCGTCCAGACCCGGACCGGCCCCATGATCGACTCGACGTACCGATCGTTCCCCATGACATCGTTTCCGTACACGCGGTTGGTGGGAATAAGCGTCGAGGCACTGATCCCGACGTCGTTCTTCGCGATCACGTTTCCAGTGTACAGCGTCCGGTAGGCAGTGAGATCAAGTCCCACCCCATTGTTCACGATGAGATTATCGACGACGAAGGACTCGCGCCCCGCCACACTGATCCCCAGTTCGCAGTCTCGAACGTCGTTTCCAACGAGAGCGTTGCCGGTCGGGCGCGTCATCACGATCAGTCCCGTGGCGGAGTCCCGGACCTCGTTGTTCCGGACCAGTGCGTCTGAAGTGTACATTTCGTGGACCCCAAACCGGAGCCCCTCCATGTGGTTGTTCCGAATGACGATTCCATGTGATCGGTGCGTATAGACGGCGTCCCGGCCTTTCTCGAACTGAGAATCCTGGACGACGATTCGAGAGGCCAGGACCATCACACTCATGAAACCGTCTCGCCACGGGCTCCGGCCGTGGACGGTAGCGTCCTCGACGACTGACCCGTCGCTGTACCGGAAAACGAGGCCGTTCGTGGGCGTGTTGACGGTCACGTCCCTGACAAGTGAGTGATTCGCATGATCGAAGACGATCCCGGCGTCGGCATACCCGTAAGCCATCTTGATGTTGTAGTCCCAGGAACCGTCCTCCACCGGGACGTTGTCAGGCTTTTTCGTTGTCCCGACCCCGGCGATAGAGAGGTTCGTGACGGCAACGCGCGGCGCTTCGACATGGACGACGCTTCCGTTCCCAGTCCCGTTCAGACGAGTCGCGTTTTCGCCAGCACCAGCCAGGGTTAGCGGTTTGTCGACCGCCAGGTTCACTTCGGAGTAGTTCCCGGCCGGGATCTGGACCGTGGTATTGGGCGGCGCGCGATCGATTGCCTCCGTGATCGTCGGTACGTCCTCCCCGACGACCAGGGACACCGAACGATCCACCGACGATCGCGCGTGCTTGACTGTGCGGTTTGCCCACGCCGACCGCGAGCGAACAGCCGCATTCATCGCTTTCCGCGTCCCACCTCTATCCTGGAATCGCCGGTCACGAAGTTCCGTCCACCGGAGTACCTGGCCGCCGTATCGTTTCGAAAACCCTCCCGCTGCGGCCCGCTCCGAAAACGGAACCACCGCCGAGCCACCGGTCGTCCTGGCATCGCTGTCGACCACGAAATACGCCTTCTCCACTGCCACCCAGCCGGTGGTCCGGCTTTCCGGCATCGTCAGATATCCCTCTTTGGTCAGCGAGACGTCCGTCCCCGAGAAGTCCGAAACGTACATCTCCAGGGGGAGGCCGAACTGTCGGCGGTGGCCGTCGCGGTGGAGTTCCTCGACCAGGGCGTCGATACCGTAGTACCCGACGATATAACGGTATCCCGAATAGAACGCCTGGGCCCTGGGAATCGTGTAGCCAGCGTTCTCCGCCCGGAACCGCTCGGCTTGGGTCAGGCTCGACATCGTGAGCGTGTCGTCGATCGATACCTGCTCCAGGCCCGAATCGCCACCGACCGGCACCGCAAAGGCAATACAAGTGACCAGCAGTATACCGATGACGCTTGCCAGGACGTAGCGCCCGACCGGAACTGTCACGGCCGGTTTCCTCCCTCACCGTCCGTCGGCGAACGGCCCGCCAGGGACGGAAGTGGCCTGGACAGTTGCATCGTTCGTCCTCGTGTCGAAATGCCCATTACTGCAAAGTCGCAGGGGTGATGTCTCCGAACGGGACAACCTCGCCCCCGTATTTCTCGACGAAGTCACTGGCCTCGTCCTCGTCCGAAAAGGGGATGAAATCCGTCCCCATCGCCCCATATACCTCCGCATCGACGACATACGAAACGGACTTGGCCTTCTCGAAGCTCTTGGGTGTTTCGTGACTGCTAATGTTGGCTTTGCCGTTTTTCTCTGAAACGGTGTAATCGACGCTCGAATAATCGGTGACGTAGAAGGCCTCGGTCGACCGGTCCTGCCGTTGACTGGTAAAGTAGTGGTCGAACGCGCAGGCTTTCAACGAATCGAACAGAAACGGCGGGTCGTGCCTCTCCGGATCGTGGTCCGCGTAGAAAATCTGCCCGTTGGGGCCTGGATGCTTCTGGATAATCATCCCGCATACGTCACAGCTTGCTTGCCCGCCAATGGATACTGCGGCGGGCGTCGATCCGCCATTTAGGGCCGCACACCCGGCCATCGAGGCCAGCAGGGTTGCGCCTGCTCCGGTCAGCACCCCTCGTCTCGTGAGCGCGCCGCTTTGTTCGGCTCTCAACCACCCTCCGGAAGGACAGTGCCGACGTGAAACATGACCTGGCGCTCGGTGTGGGACGGGTTCGGGCAGCGTTGGGCCGCTCGAATCCGCGGAACGTTGGTCGGTCATGGTCATTATTTCTAGCCATTGCAAAATTAAGGTTGTGTCAGGAGATCTCGATTCGCGCGAAGAGTTCATCCATGGCAATTCCGTCGGAAGGCTGTGGAGGAGGTCAAAAATCGTGGTGACCATGGTCCGCAACAGGCGTGATCAAGTCGTTGGTGGACGGTGGGGAATTGGGTTGGCTACTACTACCCATTGGCGATCGGCCTCGTGTCCGCGTTTTGTCTGGCACTGCCTCGGTCTTGCCAGCAACGAATAGCGGCGAGTAACAGATTTGTATTATAAGTGTTCAACAATTCCGGACGACGTCAGGCGAGCGGTTCCTCGGCGATTTCTTTTCTGAGGTCGCCGATCGCCTCGGGATCGAGGTTTTCCTGATCGAACAGCTGTAACAGCGCCATAACCTCCGCTTTATCGACCTTCACGTTGCCGTCGAGGACCACATCCTCGGGCCGTTTGCGAAGTTCGCGCGTCGTCGCGATGGCCAGGAGGAACGGCATGGCCCAGGCCGAGAGCGTGTTCCCCTTCGCCAGTGGCATCGCTTCGAGATAGGTTTGCGCGTCATCGACGTAGTGATCGGCCCGGGCGACCAGGCGTCTCACCACGCCCGCCACCGCGCCGGCCTTGTTAACATCGGTCACATCCGAGGAATGGATACCGGCCTCGTCCAGCCAGGTCGCGGGAACGTACACGTTGCTTTCTTCTTTGAAATCCGCCGTCACGTCCTTGGCGATGTTGACGAGTTGGAGGAGCAACCCGAAGGAGGTCGCCGTCCGCCGCAACTTATCGGCCTGTTCAGAGGAAGCCTCCCTGACCAGCAGGTTGGTAATGAGCGTACCCACCAACCCGGCCACGTACCAGCAGTATTCCTCGAGTTCCTGAACCGTCCCGATGCGAAGTCCGCCATCGTCGGCGTACCGTTCCACAAACATCGCCATGCCGTCGACCATGTCCAGGATCGGCGGTCTGATGGCCTTTTGTGTGTCATCGGGCAGTGCTTCGAACGTAGCGATCACCCGGTCCGCATTCGCCACGACTTCCCAGTCCGGTTCGGGGTTTTCCGGCACATATGGGGCAACTTCCTCCTGAAACGTGTCGACCTCGGCGTCCGCTGTCGGATCCAGCACGTTGCGGTAAGTTTGTAACAATCGTGACTGTACTTCTGGCGACAGTTCGCCTTCATCTTCTATCGTATCCGCAATACGACAGAGGAGATAGCCCAGACAGATGCGGGCCGACATCGGCTCCTCAAGCCGCTCGATCGTCAGTGCAAACGTCCGTGAAACCTCCGGGACGATCCGATAGCACCACTCCAGATCGACGTTCGAACCGCGAATCCCTAACTCGTCCATCGGCGTATTTGTCATTGTGGGAATCCAAGTATAAAGATCACCGTATTTTGGTCTGTGGATCGATCCGGTGACCCTCGTTATTGTTCCTCGTCCCTCCACCCTTTGGAGGCGGACTACGAATCGATGCCGCGCTTTCCATGCTCGCTGTGGAGATCGGACCCGTATCAAGGAAATTATGGGCCTCGGGAATCCACACGATAATATGGAACCAGATTTCTCAGCACTCGACGAATACCTCGATGAAGCGGAGATGGATGGCTACCTGATCGACGACGATGCGGACAACGCGGACCAACGGTATCTCTCCGGTTTCGACGCCCCGGATCCGTTCGTCACGCTGTATCTCCCGAACGAAACGGCCCTACTCGTTTCGGGGCTGGAATACGGGCGAGCGATGAAGGAAAGTCGGGCCGACACCGTCGACAGATTCGGCGATTACGAGTACCGACAGAAAATTGAGGAACACGGACAGGACACGGCCAAAGCAAAGGTTTTGTCGGAGTTCTGTGCCAGCCATGGTGTGGAATCCGTGGCCGTCCCCGGCAGATTCCCAATCTCCTCGGCCGATGGACTCCGCGACAACGACATCGACGTGCAACCGGAGAGCGACGGCGTCGTCACGAAGATTCGGGCCACAAAAACCGACGAAGAAATCGATCACATCCACGAGGCACAAACGGCCAATGAGGAGGCGATGGCAGCGGCCGAAACCCTCATCGAAGACGCCACAGTCGAGGACGGCCTGCTCTACCAGGGTGGAGAACCCCTGACGGCCGAGCGCGTCAAAAAACAGATCGAACTCACACTGCTCCGCAACGGTTGTGCACTGGATGAAACTATCGTCGCGTGCGGTGAGCACGGTGCTGACCCCCACGACCGGGGGAGTGGCCCCCTTGAAGCCGACGAATTGATCGTAATCGACATCTTCCCGAAGAACAAGGAAACCAACTACCACGGGGATATGACCCGGACGTTCCTCAAAGGCGAACCGACCGAGGAACAGCGTCGGCGCTATGAGATCACCGAGCGGGCCGTTGCAGCCGCGTTCGACGCCGTAGAACCCGGGGTCACGGGTGCTGCGGTCCACGACGCTGTGTGTGACGTCTACGAAGAGGAGGGCTATGCGACGCTTCGAAGCGACGAACAGGCCGAAACTGGATTCATTCACAGCACCGGCCATGGCGTCGGTCTGGACGTCCACGAACTTCCCAGCGTGAGCCCCAACGGTGGGGAACTGGAACCGGGTCACGTGATTACGATCGAACCCGGTCTTTACGATCCCGAGTTCGGGGGCGTTCGCATCGAGGATATGATCGTCGTCACCGAGGATGGCTTCGAGAACCTCACCGATTACCCGGTCGACCTCGTTCTGGACTAACGCTGCTGGAAGATTACTGGTCCCGATCGAAAATCGGGTCCCGACTCAGAAGCAGTGCGGTCAGATGGTCCGCATCCTCAAATACCTCGAGATCGGCATCCGGAAGCCGATCACGAACCTTTCGGGCGTTTTCTACCGGGACGTTCGTATCGTTATCGCCATGCCACAGGTGAACTGGTCGATCGACGCCATCCAAGAGCGTGGCCCACGATCCAGAGAGCATGCGGAGTTCGTGGGCGGCCCCGGACCGGTGGGTAGCGAACGCGGTGACGAAATCGCGGCGAACGATTTCAGCGACGTCGTCGGGAATATGGTCCTGATTCCCGTCGGTATACTGGCCCAGGATGAACGAGGAGGAGGAGGCACGATCCGCTACCCAGGCCTGGGCCCGGAATACCCCTTTGACGAGCGTGGGCAACCGTCTGGCCAGCCCGGACAACGTCCGTTGAACTGCGGGCGTCCGTTCCCGAAGGGAAGGTGGGGCGACCCCACCCACGACGTGAAGGTCCCCAACCCGGTCCGGATGCGTCGTTCCGACCGCCAGTGCGTGCGGCCCACCACCAGAAAAGCCGACCATATCGGCCTCAGTCGCTCCGATGTCGTCCAGCACGGCGGTGACGAACGTCCCAGTATCGGTCAAGGTTCGGTTCGGCCAGGGCGACGAGGTGCCATAGCCAGGCCGATCGATCGCGATAACCCTTGTTCCTGTCTCACGTGCACGGTCCTGAAACACCTCCCCCAGGATTGCTGATCCCGGCGTGCCATGGAGGAAAATCAGCGGCGTTCCCTCCGAATCACCGTATTCACGGTAGCCAATCGTCTGCGTTCCGTTTACCATGACCGTGTTCTGTACAGCAGGATCGTGATTGGTCTTAGTCCCGGCCCCTGAATCTGACGCTCCTGACATTGCCAAGAAATTGCCACCCCGTGTAAATAAGCTGGTGACCGTCGGGATGCCCGGAGTGATTGTGGCCACACCCGCCCGATGTGGGAACCCTTTTGCCATACTCAGGGCAATCCTCGCCCATGCCCGAGTCCATCGGTACTCCTGCAATGACCCTCGGCGTGGTTGGCGGTGGGCAACTCGGCCGGATGATGGCCGAGGCCGCGGCCCCACTCGGCGTCGAGTTGATCGTCCTGGATCCCACCCCAAACCCGCCGGGAGCGGCCGTGAGTCGCGATACTATCACCGCCGACTTCGACGACGAGGAGGCCATGCGCGAACTGGCCGAGCGCAGCGACGCGCTCACGTTCGAGATCGAACTTGCCGACCCGGACCTGCTCGAACGCGTCAGCGAAGCCGCGGGGATCCCCGTGCATCCCTCTCCCGACACGCTTCGGACCATCGAGGACAAACTCGTCCAGAAGCGTGAACTCCGGTCGGCCGGGATTCCTGTTCCATCCTTCTATGCGGTCGACGACCCTGATGACGTCCGCGATGCTGTCGCGGAGTTCGGTTCTGTCATGCTGAAAGCTCGGACTGGCGGCTACGACGGTCGCGGGAACGTTCCTGTTTCCGATCCCGACGACGCACCCGAGACCTTCGAGGCGGTCGGTGGCTCGGCGATGGCCGAATCGTTCGTCGACTTCGATCGTGAGGTCTCTGTCATCGGCGTCAAGGGCGCTGACGAGATCGCCACGTACCCGATCGGCGAAAACGTTCACGAGGAGGAAATCCTTCGGGAAACGATCGTCCCCTCACGCTCGCCGGAGGGCGTCGAGAAGCGGGCCCGCGAGGTTGCCCGCGACGTCCTCGAACTCCTCGATGGCCGGGGCGTCTATGGGATTGAACTCTTCGAGGTGGACGGGAACGTATTACTCAACGAAATCGCGCCGCGGCCCCACAACTCGGGTCACTGGACCATCGAGGGCGCGCTCACCTCGCAGTTCGAACAGCACGTCAGGGCCGTCCTCGGGTGGCCGCTGGGGCCCACCGACCGCCGGGCGACGACGGTGATGGCAAACCTGTTGGGCGACGTTGAAAATCCGGAAACGCCGACCCTCCACGGCGTCGATCGCGTCCTGTCGGCCGACGGTGTCTCCCTGCACTGGTATGGCAAGAAAGAGGTTCGACCCCTTCGCAAGATGGGTCACTTCACAGTTGTCGGGCAGGAGGCCTCGGCCGAAACGGTCCTCGCCCGCGCTGGGACGGTACGCGACGCACTTACGTTCGATCCCTGAGAACCCTCGATAAACCATGACCGGCGACGCCCTCGATTCGCTGATCGAATCGCTCGAAGCCGAAGCATCGCGCGACCGCCCGACCGAGGACACCCCGGATGTCGGAATCATCATGGGGAGCGACTCGGACCTCGACGTGATGATGGGCACTGACGAGGATCCCGGCGCCTACCAAGCGCTGGTGGAGGAACTGGGCTTCGAGGAGCAAACCGATTGCGACGATCCGCCCGAGACACGGTTCACGTTCGAAACGTACGTGGTCTCCGCGCACCGGACCCCGGAACTGATGGACGCGTACGCGAGGACGGCCGAAGACAGAGGCTTGGACGTGATCATTGCCGGCGCAGGTGGCAAGTCAGCGGACTTGCCAAACATGACGGCCTCGATAGGGTATCCTATCCCGGTTATCGGCGTGCCAGTTCAAGAGAAATCCGTCGATTCCGTCATCGGAATGCCGACCGGTGCACCGATCGTGGCCGTCGACGCAGGAAATTCCTTCAACGCGGCGTTGTCGGCCACCCAGATCCTTGCCCGCAAACATCCCTCCCTCCGGGAACGACTTGTCGAGTACCATGAAGCGCTGAAAACCGAGGTCGGCAAGATCTCTCGCGACATTCACCAACTCGGGACACCGGGAGTCCGGGACCGCTGAACCTGGTCCGTATCCTCCAGACGAGCGCTGACAAACGCTTTTTCCGAGAACAACTATAATTGTGAAATAAAATCCTACAAATCCGGTAGTGTCTTCGCGCAGCACCAAGACGGGTTACTGGCGGCGTGCCATGTCGGCGGCCAGTTCGACGTGCCTGGACGGGTCTTCACGAACGCTCGGCCCGTGACCCGGATGGATTTCCCGCAAATCATCGCTAACCCGACGCTGCACCCGGTCAATGCTTTCGATCAACGCCTCGCGGTCGCCCTCTTCCAGGTCCGTCCGACCAAAACTTCCGTTCTGAAAGATCAGGTCCCCCGCGAAGAGAACGCCGACCGAGGGCGCGAAGAAACAGAGGTGGTCGTCTTTGTGCCCCGGCGTGTGGAGCGCCACGTAGTCGTCATCGCCGATTGCGACAGTCGCTTTGTCGGCAATCGGGTGGTCGATCCCCTGCTGGGATTCGTCGTACCCCCAGGCGTCGACGTCGAAGGTCTCTTTGACACGGTCCAGGTTCCCGACGTGGTCTGGATGGGTGTGCGTCACGACGAGGGCGTCGAGATCCGGCGTTTCGGAGCCGATAGCCGACACGACGTCGAAGTTCGCCCCGGTGTCGACGAGGGTGACTCGATCGCCCCTCACGAGGAAAGCGTTGCTGGTGAACGCTGTCGGCGGCGCATCGGCGGCCAGGTTGACAATGTCATTCCGACGGCTCATAGGGTGGCGGACGCTTTCCCGAGAGGAATCCGTTTCGGTCCCGGAACTGACGCGAGTCCTTGCGATACCTGATTGGTCGAGGAGCCGTGCGAGACAATAGGCAGGTCGGACGATCCGGGCCACGTGGGGACCACGACGGGGCACGCGATCTGCCGCTACGGTGGCCAGTTGCCTGATCACTCCAGTTTTGCGCCGATAACGACGACCTTCGCCCGCTCCTCACCGACGTTCTGAACCTGTCGCGTTTGCTCCGGGGTCATATAGACCGCTTCGTTCTCGTCGAGTTCGACCGATTCGTCCTCGAATTCCACTTCAATGTGGCCATCCGTAACGAGGTACACCTCCTCTTGATTCTCTTCTTCGTGATGGTGTTCTTTCCCTCGTCCATCTGGTTCGAGTTCCATGACGGCGAGTTCGAACTGTTCAGCGCCGAGCGTCTCTTCGAAGAGCCACATTCCACCGTAATACTCCTCGCTCAGCGATTCCACGTCCGATGTTCCGGCCTTCTTGTAGGCCATATTGGAGTTGTATACGTCCTGGGAACTTAGCTGTCGGGGGCGATCCGGGGATGTGCCATCCTTGAGGCATCGACGAAACAACGCGCCGCCTATTGTCCATGAACGTATGTTTGGGCGGGGCAAGCCCGTAAATTCGCCGTTCTTATCCGTCGAAGAAAAGACGAACCTATCTCTCCCTGTGGCCACCGACGAGAACCAGCCGTGCCGTCTCCACGCCGCGGTTCTGAGACGGGAAAAGGGCGGTTGCTCCCGGCCAGTAAGACAAATGCGGGCTCCAGTCGCCCAACTGCTCCCCATACAGTTTTACCCCTCCGTTCCAACGTGGTTCGATAACCGGTCGGCCGGCGACGAACACCGACGGCCGACGTGATCTCCCCATGCAACAATACCTCGACCTCGTCGACAGGGTCCTCCGGGCAGGGACCTACAAACCGAACCGCACTGAAGCCGACTCAATCGCCTCGTTCAGCCAGCACTACGAAGTAGACCTCACCGAGGGCTATCCCCTCCTGACCACGAAAGCCCTCTCCGGGTTCAGGTGGAACTCCCTGATTCACGAGTTCCGCTGGTATCTCTCCGGCGAAGCGCACATCCGGAACCTGCAGGAAGAGACGAGCATCTGGGACGCGTGGGCTGACGACGAAGGCCATCTCGACACGGCCTATGGTCGCTTCTGGCGTCGGTACCCGATTCCCGACGATGACGCACAGTTGTCCGGTGAAACGTGGCCGGAGGACGGTCACCGATGGACCAATGACGACGGGACCTTCGACCAGATCCAATACGTCCTCGACGGCCTCCGGGAGAACCCCAACTCACGACGATACGTCGTCTCGGCCTGGCACCCAGCCAACGCCGCGGTTTCTGAACTGCCACCCTGTCATTACACGTTCGTCGTCAACGTCCAGGGAGGTCGGCTAAACGTCCACCTCACCCAACGATCGGGCGACGTCGCCCTCGGGATTCCCTTCAACATCGCGGCCTATTCGCTTTTGGCCGAGGTTCTCGCCCAGCGGACGGGGTTCGAACTCGGTTCCTTCGGCCACACCATCGTTGACGCCCACATCTACGCCGGAAAAGGAGAACGGGGGGAATGGTATGCCGATAACCTGGGCGACCTCCAGAATCGCCTCGCCGCCGTGGACGATCCTGCGGGGTATCAGGACGTCAGGGAGTGGCTACTCGATGCAGCCCCGCCAGAGGCCGAGGGTGAGGAAGGCTTCGATCACGTTCCGGGCCTCCTCACGCAACTGACGCGGGAACCGCGCGACCGCCCGACGATCGACGTGGCCGACAAACCGATCGACGAGATAGCGTTCGAGGACATCGAACTCTCCGGCTACGATCCGGCGCCGGGCCTCTCCTTCGAGGTAGCGGAATGACCATGGGCGCGGAGCCTGGTTCGGATCACGATATCGAAATCGTGGTCGTCGCCGCGATCGCCGAGAACGGCGTCATTGGGAACGACGGCGAGATGCCCTGGTATTACCCGGAGGACCTCCGGCGATTCAAGGAGACCACCATCGGCCATCCCGTGATCATGGGTCGGCACACCTTCGAGAGTATCCACGACCGCCTCGGCGAACCCCTTCCAGGACGGACGAACGTCGTGTTGACCACCACCCCCTCGCTATTGCCAGACGGGGTCGTCCCGGCCGATTCGATCGATGCGGCAATCCAGGCAGCAGCCGAAACTGGGTCGGAAACGGCGTATGTAATCGGCGGAGCCTCTGTGTATGAGCAATTTTTGTCCCGAGCCGACAGCCTCGCGATTACCGAAATCCAGGCCGAGTACGAGGGCGATACCTACTTCCCGACGGTCGATTGGACGAAATGGCGCGAAATCGAGCGTCACGAAACCGACGACCTCGCGTTCGTCGAATACGAGCGGCAGGGTGGCGACTGAGAGGGGAATTCGGTGCACTGTGGCTCGACCTGTCCCACGAAGATAGTCCATCGTCATCGGCGACGCCATCGATTCTGGGGGTCGGCGCGTAAGGACGTTCCTTGCTATTCTTCCGCAAAGAGTGGCTTTACGCCCGGTGAGCGTGTTTTTGAGGACATGCTTGTACTCAGTGGCGGTACTGTGGTCGACGCTGACGGCAGCAGGGACGCCGACGTCGTCGTCGAGAACGGCCGCATCGAACGCGTCGGCACCGCGCCATCGGATCCCGACAGGACCATCGACGTCCGCGGTCAGTACGTTGCGCCGGGGCTCATCGATACCCACGTTCATCTGATGATGGACGGCGGACCGGATCCGGAATCCAACCGCGACGTCACGGAGTTCGAGGCGGCCTACCAGGCAGCCTCGAACCTCGAGGACGCCGTCAAAACGGGCGTGACCACCCTTCGGGACCTCGGGTCGCTCGAATCACTCGCAATCGACGCCGGCGCAGCAGTCGAGGAGGGGCTTCTCCACGGTCCCCGCGTGCAAGCCTGCGGCGAGACTGTCGTCATGACGGGCGGCCACGGTCACTGGTTCGGGCGCGAGGCGGACGGTCCCGACGAGGTTCGAAAGGCCGCCCGGGAACAGCTCAAACGCGGCGCGGACGCGGTCAAGACCATGGCGACAGGGGGGGTCCTGACCGAAGGGGCGCTCACCGGGGCGCCGGAATTGAGCGAACGGGAACTCGAGGCGCTCGTCGACGTCGCCGAGGCCAAAGGCCGGCCCACCGCCGCCCACGCCCACGGGACGGAAGGGATCAAGAACGCCACGCGCGCCGGCATCACGAGCATCGAACACGGGACCTTCATGGAACGCGAGGCGGCCCGGCTTATGGCCGAACGGGGGACCTACTGGGTGCCCACAGCCGCCGCATTGCACGGGATCGTCGATGAGGGGACCGAGGCAGGGATTCCGGAGTGGGCCGTCGAGAAAGCCGAGGCCGCAGCCGAGGCCTTTGACGACGCCTTCGATTATGCCCTCGAAGAAGACGTCCCGATCGCGATGGGCACCGATGCCGGAACGCCGTTCAACTTCTTCGGCGACATCCCACAGGAACTCGAATTGCTGGTCGATCACGGCCTGTCGCCAACCCAGGCATTCGAAGCAGCCACCCTCAATGCAGCCGACCTGCTCGGACTGGACGCCGTCGGCCTGGTCACCGAGGGATATCGCGCGGACCTCGTGGTCCTCCCTGACGACCCTCGCGAGGACGCGACCGCCTGGCAATCGGTCGACACCGTCGTCGCCGATGGGACGGTCGTGACCTGACTGACAGGGAGTCGTCGGCCGACCGGTCGTCCTGTTTCCGTTTGTCGCAAGGCCTTTTACGGACTCGGGAGGTATTCCACTACATGCGTCGGGCTGTCGCCCTGGTGGTGTTGCTCTCCCTGTCGGTGGTCGCTGGTGCGTCTCCGGCACCCCAGGCCACTGACGGTCCCGACAGGGCGTCCAACCCGATTCTCGCCCCGGAGGAAGACTTCGACCGGACCCGGTTTACGATCCAGGTGTCTCAAAATGGGACCGCCCGGTGGACCTTTCGCTACATGCGGATGCTCCCGGACAACGAGTCCGTGACTGCCTTCCAGGAGTATGCCGACAGGTTCGAGTCCGAAGACACCGAACTCTACCTGGACTTCGTGGATCGTGCGACCGCCCTCGCCAGGATCGGCCGAAACCACACCGGGCGCGAGATGAATGCCGAGGGGTTCTCCAAGCGGGCGTACGTTGACCGGGGGATCAACGACGTCGGTGTGGTCCAGATGTCGTTCCAGTGGACCGCGTTCGCCCAGGTCGAGGACCCCCGAGTGGTCATGGGTGACGTTTTCGAGGGCGGGTTGTTCCTGGGCCAGGACCAGTCGCTGGTGGTGAAACCCGGTTCTCAGATCGTTTTCGAAAGCGTCGCCCCGAACGGAACGGTCTCAGGCGAAACGCTAAGCGACAGCGACTCCGTGACCTGGCAGGGAGAACGGGAGTTTTCGGATCAACGCCCCCGCGCCATCTTCGTTTCGAAATCGGCCCCCGACAGCACGACAACGGCCGGGACGGACACGTCGGGGACCGACGGCCAGGGGCCAACCGAGACCGAGCCACCGACGGAAAGGACGACCAGCGAACCGGGCACCACTGTAATCGGTCAGAGCGACGTGGAGGGCTTCTCGCCGATCGTTCTCGCAATCGGTGCGTTGATCGTCATCGCCGGATTGGTCGGCGGAGTCGCGTACCGGAGGGACGCTCTCGGTTCGGGCGGTGAGGGACTCACGGCGGATCGCAGTTCGGGAAGTGAGGGTCCCGGGGGAGCCAACGCCGCGACCGCCGTCCCGGACTCGGCGATGCTCTCGGACGAAGAGCGTGTGGTCGATCTTCTCGAGAACCACGGTGGCCGCATGCATCAGGTCGACATCGTTGAGGAAACTGACTGGTCGAAGTCGAAGGTCAGTATGCTCCTTTCGGACATGGAAAGCGACGGAAAGATCTCAAAACTGCGCGTCGGTCGCGAGAACATCGTCAGCCTGGCCGGGCAGGAACCCGACGCGGCAGGCTCACCGTTCGATGATCGAGAGGAATTCGCAACTGAGAACGACGAGTGACCGTCCTGCCTGTTTCATTCGTCAGTCGGCCGCTGCCCTTGCTCTCCGGGAGGCTGTGTCGTTTTCCCGTTTGTGTAGTCTTCGACGATCGCCTCAGCATCCCGCTCCGCAGGATCCCCGTACCCACCACCGCCGGGTGTTCTAACGGTTACCGTGGTCCCGGCGTCGACCTCGACGGTGGTTTTCGCGCTTACTGATTCGCCGTCGATCAGGTTTTCGCCCACAGTACCGGGGGATCCGCCCGTTCGGCCTGCCGGTGGGTGGCGACGCCGATCGGTCAGCAGCGACACCACTGCGTCCGTCAGGACGGTGATCGAACGCTCCAGGCCCAGGCCCCCGCGATAGATTCCCGCGCC
>JBKEGM010000033.1:0-14620 GCA_046710005.1 Natrialbaceae archaeon | reverse complement strand
GTCCGTTGGAAAGGAGTCGGGCGGGAAAACGCTGTCGTGGTTCCGTTCGTCCTGGGCGAAGCCAGGTTCTCAGGATTCGTCGGTGGTCACTTCTTCCCGATACAGGGCCTCCCCACGGAACAGGACGATGAGCATCCGCGGAGCCTCGTCCACCTCGTACGTCGCGGAGTCGCCGGCTTTGACCGCATCTTCGGCGTCGGCATCACTGGCGTCCGTCCAGGCAGTCGGCCTGTGGACACCGGGTGGGGCGACAACCGAGAGGTCCTCGGGGTCGATCGGGTCCCCACCGGCGTGGACGATCTCCATCTCCCCGCTGTCGGCGTCGTATTGGACTTCGAAGGTCGCCGCTGGTGGCACGACGTGCTCGGCCACAGCCAGCGGTTCCGCGGGCGGCGTCCACTCCACGGTAATGGTGGTTCCCGTGGGGAACTCGCCGAGTTCGACCGTCGCCCCTTCCTCGAGCGAGTCGTGAATGTCCACAGGCTGGCGATCGGCCGGTTCACCGTCGACGAGCAGGCGGAACTCCTCGGGCCCCCGCTGGACCCGATCCATGTACCTCGCACTGATGGTCCCGTCGTCCTCCTGAACGACGAACGCCCGCCGTGGCTTTGTGGAGAAGTGGGCGACCGACCGCATCGCGGTTGCGTTCTCGCTCTCAGTCCGGGCCATGACGGTGACGCGATCCCCGATTGCCGCGTCGATCTCGACGTCGTTACCGGTGGTCAATTCGTCGTACTGTTGGGCGAACATCGCCTCCCCGTCGTCGGCAGACGTCGAGGACTCTCTTTTGCGGACGCGAAGCCGTTCGGGATCGGCCGGCTGTTCCCCGACGTATGTGAGTTGCATCGTTTCGCTTTCGGGATCGTACCGCGCTTCGATGGCGTCGCGAGCGGTCATCGTCCCACCGAGTCGGCGTTCGCTATCACCGGAGACCCATACCAGTTCGACGTTGGCAAGCGGCGGCACCTCGACGGTGAACGCGTCGCCGGGACCGAATTCGTCGAGGGTATCGGCCGGCTGGACGTCTGCGAGCCCCATGTCGACCCGGAGTTCGAGGTCAGCCGCCGAAAGCGCCTGTCCCTTGCGGTGTTCGATCCGGACTGACCCTTCGTCCTCGTCGTATTCCATGGAAACACGGGTCTGAGGCGTAACGACGTGTTCGGTCACGATCATGGGATCGTCAGGTTCGAGCCACTCGACGCGCAGTTGTGTACCGATCGGGAACTCGCCGACCGGAACCGAGTCCCCCTCGGACAGGGTGTCGGTCTTGTCGGCAAACTGGACGTCTGTCGGTTCGTCACCGGCAAGCAGGCGGAACTCGTCGGCATCCCGCTCCTTCTCGTCGTGATACTGCGCGATCAGGCCCTTCTCCGGGTGGTTGCGGAAGTACAGCCGCGGCGGGGAGACAGAGAGTTGGGCAAGCGGAGAGCGGTAGACACCTGGCACGGGAGGCACGTCGAGTTCGAGCGACACGGTTTCCTCGACACCGACGTCCTCGACGACCATCGAATCCCCATCGGCGAGTTCGTCACCGGCGTCGGCGAACGGAGCGTCGATCTGGCGGAACACGTCATCGCCTCGATGGGTCAGTGTGAGTTTCGCCGGATCCGCCGGGTGTCGGCCGCTATACTCGATTTCGACGGCAGCCGACTCGACGTCGTGGGTGATCTCGAAGGCCTCGCGGTCGATCGTCTCGGAGGCGTACACGGAATGGACGTTTTCAGCCTCGTCGAACCAGCGGAACACAGCCGTAGCCAGCGGCCCGGTGTCAACCGAGAGCGAATCGTCCGGTTCGAACGTTTCGAACTCGTCTGCAGGCTGATGCCCAGCGAGTTCGCCGTCGACCCAGAGTTCCAGTTCGTCCGCCGGCACGGGGTCGCCACCCGCATGCTTGAAGGTGAGCGTCGTCGTCTCGCGATCGAAGGCAGTTTCGACGCGCGCGTCGGGAGCGGCGTCCCGATCGTAGTCCGGCGGTGCTTCCACGGTAACCTCGATACGGACGGCGTCGTTTCCGCGGGAGAAACTCGACTCGACGATGACCCCGGGATCGACTGCCTCGACGATGGAGTGCGCCGTCCCCTCGTCGATTCTCGTGTCCTCCGCCGGTATCAAGATGTATTCGTTTTCCGCGGTCCCCTCGAGTTCTCCGGGATGCGTCTCGAACCCGGCACCGAGCGCGCGCAATCGATCGCCAGCGACGGGCGGGTACCCGGTCCCGGCCGGATCGGGAACGAACAGAATCGTGTCGAAGTCCTCGAGCGCCTCGATCGCCGGGACCGCTGCCGTGGCGTCGTCGAGGAACCGGTCAACGTCACCAATGGCGGCCGATGCCATGGTCTCAGCTGTGGCAACTCGCTCGTCTGCACGCAGGCTGGCCGCGAAGGCGGCACGGCCGTCGACCGTCGCCAGGCCGACCTCCCCGGTGTCGGTGACCCGCCAGTCGTCCTCTCCATCGGCCGCATCATCGTCCGCAAGCGCGTCGAAATCGCCGGTAGCCACCCCGAGGCGCCGGCTGAAGTCAGCGGGGAACACCGACACCAGCATCGAGAGGTCCTCCGGCGAGACGTCCAACGACTCGACGGCCGTCCGTGACTCGTCCGGGAGGTCGTTTTCGTCGTCGACATCGATATCCTGGACGAGGACCGTCCGGTAGTCGACGTTGACGGCGTCGGCTGACGGCAGGGGTTGGAGGAGGGCCTCAAGGTCGGACGAGAGCGACGGCCCGACCGGCCGGGGTGGGTCGATGCGACGACCGGCATCGAGAACGCCGGTCAGTGCGGTTAGCGTCAGGGCGGTACCACTCAGAAAGCCTCGTCGAGAGTGGGAGGGCATACACCAGTACAAAAACACCAGGACTAAAGTCGTGGTTGAGACTCAAACGCGGGTCTCAGTTTGCGAAGGGAACCCACGGAAGGCCACTAGCCGTGGTGACTACGGCCCAAACGTTACCCGATCATTCCCCGGAGTCCCCCTTTCCAGCGGCGAGGTCAGTAGCGGAGACGAACCCACCCCCGGCGTGACTATGGGTGAGTTCGCTGAAGCCTCGATGGATTGGCCACGGAGAGTCAAAAACGAAATGATACGTTTTTATAAATATAATTATATTGCTGATATTTAAATACGGATACGGGTCCACTCCCGTTTCAATGTCGGAGAACCCGTCCGAAAACCGATCGATGAATCGACGATCGACACTGAAACTCCTCTCGACCGTGGGGGCCAGTCTTGCGTTTGGAACGGGGGTAACCGCCGCCGACCAGTCGAAGACCGGGCGGGCAAACGATGTCATCGCCGACCCGAACTCCACCGTCGTCCGTTACCACGATTCGCTTTCGCCCGAATCGAGCCGGTCGTGGAACCAGACAGCCCGGGAGTCGAACGTCATGTCGCGCCGATCTATTGGATTGGTTCGATTTGCCTGAACGTATCGGAGGGCCTTGGTTACGATCTCGGCGTCGAGCGACGAAACTGTCTCGAAAGGTTCCGTTGCGACCGTCGCGTCCTCAGGTGGCGTACCATCGATCAAGTCCAGGCCAAAGGTCCACCACTCCCGTTCGATCATCTCGCTCTCTTCGATCCAAATCCGATAGTAGGTCCCGTCCCTGAAAAGAAACGCCGGGGAGGATCGCGTTTCTGGGCCGAAATCCGTGGTTTCAGCCAAAGGCCATTCAATTGAAGAAACAGTCCCCGTCCGAAACAACTCTTCAAGTAAGGATCGTTTGTCCTTCGCGGAGTAGTCGATGGCGAACCTGGTTTCGACTTCCGTCGGCGCTTTGATCAGATACGCCTGCCCAACGGACTCCGCTTCCAGTTCCAATGTAGATAACCGAAACTGATTCTCTCTTCCCACACCGAAGCTGAGACAACCACCCCACTAAAAATGCTGGCCGACCCCGCCCGCGTCAGGAGCGCTCGTCGAGTGAAAGACATGATCCAATTTCGACCCCAATAGTTTATAAAAAGTCTGATTAAAATTTGGAAGATTAATACCTGATCGGAAAAAGCAACGGCGGATGCCGAGAACCGTCTTCGGCAGCCGCCAATCCGCGCCAATACCGGTTGAGCGATCGGTCCCGCCCAGGGGTATCGGGTCCTCGTTCAGGTCCCCTGCCCGGCCCACGCTGGCTCGATCGGTTCTTCGAGCCGCGCCATCTCGTCGTTTGTCAAGTCGATTGCGAGTGCGCCGATGTTCTCCTCGAGTTGATCGATCGTCTTCGGCCCGATAATCGGCGCCGTGACCTCGTCCTTGTGAAGCAGCCAGGCGAGGCTGATCTGGACCGGCGTGGCGTCCTTCTCGTCGGCGAGCTCGCGCACCACGTCCAGCACGTCCCATTGCCCCTGGTCGTAGCGCTCATTGGGTGCCGTCTCGCGTTCGGCGAGTCGGGAGCCCTCCGGGGCGGGTTCGCCGCGCTCGTACTTCCCGGTCAGGAACCCGCCCGCCAGCGGGCTCCAGGGGATGACGCCGATCCCCTGGTCGGCACACAGCGGCAGGACGTTCTGCTCCTCGTGGCGGCGGGCGAGGCTGTACTCGGGTTGCATCGACACGAATCGTTCGAGGTTGTTCACGTCGCTTGCCCGCAGGGCTTTCATGAACTGCCAGGAGTGCATGGTGCTCGCACCGACGTACCGGACCTTGCCCTCGTCGACAAGGTGGTCCAGCGCCCGGAGTGTCTCCTCGATCGGGGTGTCCTCGTCCCAGCGGTGAATCTGGTAGAGATCGATGTAATCAGTGTCGAGTCGATCCAGGCTTTTCTCGGCCTGCTCCAGCACGTGCTTTCGCGAGAGGCCCTGGCCGTTCGGGCGCTCGTCCATCTCGCCATAGACTTTCGTCGCGATCACCAGTTCGTCCCGCCGGCCGTCGATGGCTTTCCCGACGATTTCCTCGCTCTCACCGTCCGAGTAAACGTTCGCCGTGTCCAGAAAGTTGATCCCCGCGTCGATGGCCGCGTCGATCACCTCGATCGACGCCTCGTGGTCCTCGACGCCCCAGGCTCCGAAATTCATGCAGCCCAGGCAGAGTCGTGATACGTCAAGCCCGGTGTCACCGAGGGTCGTGTACTCCATCTCAGGTGCCATGATGATGCCTACAACCGGCGGCGGCTAATAGGTTGGCGAGGACGAACGTCTCGCCGGTGATCCGAACGGGGCGACACCCGCCCAGCCTCGCCGTCAGTCCCGACGAGCACACTCACTATTCTGACGTGGACTGTCTTCGCGTCGTGTTGGACAATCTAAACACTCACAATCCCGCCGCGTTCTACGACTACCTGCCGCCAGAAGAAGCCCGTCGATTGCTGGATACCCTCGAATTTCACTTCACCCCGTCCACGGCAGCTGGCTCAGCATGGCAGAAATTGAGATCAACCGACTCAAAGGCCAATGTCTCGACCGACGAATCGCCGAAGAAGAGACGCTACGGCAGGAAGTACACGCCTGGATCAATGACCGAAACGCAGACGAGTCCGACATCAACTGGCGATTCACATCCAGTGACGCACGGCACAAACTCCAACAACTATACCCTACACTTTAGGGTTGACATAGCTCTAGACACCGAGTCGGCGGCCGAGACAGCCTCCCCACTTGCCTCCCTTGCCGCCGGGTTCCTCGCCTCATTACGGGCGCGTTCGGCGTACCCGCGAATGAGCGTCATTTCGGTCCGGAGGTTGTGGCGGAGAACTCGATAGAGCACCGCCAACCGAATACGGGATTCTTGTAATTGTTCGTTAGTCCGATTAAGTGATCGCCAGCTTCGGGCAACCAGCACATAGACGATGAGCGTTGTTGCAGCGACTTCCAAGCCGCCCTTGATCGTTTGGATCCGATGGAGCAGGGCATGCGATCTGATTACTCGCGGTGCGACCAGATCGAAGAGAAACAGCATGCCCGTGCCGAAAACAAAATAGACGAAAGCGATCTCTAGCGCCGACAGACCTCGAGCCCAGGTTGCGCCGTCATCGATGTCCATTCCATCGGCCATGAGAACAACCTCTCCCAGCGACAGAAATCCCTTGTGGTGGGCTCACCCATTGTTCAGCCGTCGAACGCCGTCTCCTGCAGGTCCAGCCAGACGACGCCGCTCGGAGCTTCGTCGTCGGCTCGCAACAGGACCGTGCTGATCCGAGCGTTTTCATCACCGTCTTCGTATTGCCACTCCTCGTACCTGACGAGTGAACACTCATCGAACTGCCGAATGATTTCGACGTTTCGTATCTCGATGTCGAACGTCCCAGACGCTTTTTCCCCGTAGGAGTCGCGGATGGTGGCGAGGACCGTTGTACGGTCGTTCCGATCGCCGGTCGGAGAAATCATCTCGAATTCCGGCGCGAGGGTGTATTCCAGGCGATCGAATACATCGCGATCGATCGATCCAGTGTACCACTGGACGAAAAACTCGTGGAGGGTTTGGATTTCCCGTCGACACCGCTGAAATGTTGGCATACAACCGCTTCGAAAGCAGGGGCCTTGAGCGCGCGGGCCGAAACGGAGTGGGCCACCCGCACCGGCACGCACCGGCCCCACGAGGACGAGGACGGGATATATCGCCGTGAAGGAGGAACCCGTTGCCGGATCGCCGGGGAAACAGCGGCCGATCAGGTTGTTGTCGCTTTCACCGAGTTGGAAGATTCCAGGGGGATGGGGATCCTCGTCGAACCGTCCACTGGAACGATTCGATGACAAACGCTCGGCTAGGCGACGATGGGCGGAATAGGGACCAGGCCAGAGAAGGGAAGACCGGTGGTGAGGAGACGGCCGCCGTCGACGTCGCGAGTGACTTTTCCCCCTCCATTCCATAAGCAGGCCCATGGACGGTGAGATCACCCCGGATCGCGTCGCGGAACTCCTCGAGAACGACGCTGCCCTCGAGATCGTCGATGTCCGGGAGCCGGTGGAGTTCGAAGCCGAGCGCATCCCAGGGAGCGTGAACGTCCCCCTGTCACGTCTGGCCCGCGAGGTCGACCGGATCGAGCCCGCCGAGCGAATCGTGACGGTCTGCCCCCATGGCGAAGCGAGTATCCAGGCGGCCAGACTCGTGGCTGCCTACGAGGGCATGGATGACGCCGTGGTCGAGAGTATGGCCGGTGGGCTTGACGCCTGGGACGAACCGCTCGCCTCCGGCGACGCGGACGGGCAACGGGCCCGGATCAGTCGAGAATAGGCGGTGCGCCGGGAGCGCAGTCGCTCCCGGGGCAATGCGTCCGAAAACACGGGAGTGGAGACGGACTTAAGCCACGTTAAAGCCTTTACCTTCCAGGAATTCCTCGACGCGCCCAGTATGGTTGCCCTGGAGCTCGATGGACCCTTCTTCGACGGTGCCACCGCAGGCGAACTTCGATTTCAGGTCCGACGAGAGACTGTCGAGGTCGACCTCGCTGGGGTCGAATCCTTCGATGATCGTTACCTCCTTTCCGTATCTTCGCTCGTCGATGCGGATGGAGATCTGCTGAGACTCTTTGGCGACGTCTTCACAGACGCAGAGCTCCTCGGGCAGCCCGCACGTCGAGCAGACTTCCGACATTACGTCTGGGTTAACGAATGGGCGCTATTAAACACTATCGGGACCGGTGAGGCCCGGTGACCCGCTATCGTCGCGAGGACCGGTTGCAGTGCGAAGAGATTTACCCCTCGGCGGGATACGTTCGCTTCGAATGGTTGACTTCGTCGTCGTGGGGGCCGGACCGACCGGTTCGCGGTTCGCCAGAGTGGCCGCCGAGTTCGGGTACGACGTCACTGTTTTCGAGGCAGGGACGGTTGGCGAACCCCTGGCCTGCTCGGGCCACGTCTCGACCGATCTGTGGGAATACACTGGCCCCGGAGCCAGGGGGGACCTCCTCCAGAACGACATCTATGGCGCCGAATTTCACGTCAGGGGAGCGGGGAGCGACGCGTATTCGTTCTATCGGGACGCGGTCGTCTCAAACGTGATCGACCGCGTCGGCCTCGACCGGCATCTGGCAGCACTGGCCCGCGAGGCTGGCGCCGACATCCGAGAAAACCATGCGGTCACCGCCATCGAGGAACGCGCCGACAGCGTCGCGGTGATTGTCAGTACGCCCGACGGCGTGGAAACGGTCGAAGCCCGAATGGTGGCCGGCTGTGACGGTCCGCGGTCGAAGGTTCGGACGGAACTGGGCCTGGCTGGCCCCGACGAGGTGCTGCATGGCGTCCTCGGATTCGACGAACGCCCCGACGCCGGGGACTTCGTTGACGTCCATTTGACGGTCCCCGGCTTCTTCGCCTGGCGCATCCCTCGAGGCGAGGCCGGCGTCGAATACGGGCTGGGAGCGCCCCCGGGCAGGGACGTTCGCCAGCGGTTCGACCGCCTCGTCAGGGACTACGGTGCGAACGTCACCCGGCACCGATCCGGTGCAATCCCAATCGGCCCGCCATCGAGCGTCACGAGTCGTCGAGGGTTCCTGATCGGGGACGCCGCCGCACAGACCAAACCCTTCACTGGCGGTGGCATCCTCTATGGACTCACCAGCGCGGACCACGCTGCCCGGACGATCGACCCATCGAACCCGGCCACGCTCGATGATTACGAGACTGCCTGGCGCAAGGACCTCGGAACGGAGATTCTCCTGGGCCGCTGGATCCGCCGGGCCTATTCGCTGCCCGAACCGATCCAGCGGGTCGGACTGCGGGCGACAGCGGGAGAAATCGGCGTTCACATGGATCGTCCGAGTTCGCTGTTTTCCATGGACCAACTCAGAGCCTGGCTCTCGCGGTCCAGAAATCCCTAGTACTCTTCGCCGTCGTCGACAGTCGGCAACCACAGGCGCACGATCGTCCCGGTATCATCCGCCCGGACCCCGTCGAATTCGACATCACCACCGTACTTCGTGACGGTCCAATACACGAGCCATAACCCAAGCCCACTGCCGTGCTCGAGAGCCGTTTCGGTCCCGCTCTCGATGACTGCCACCTCTTGGGGCGGGATCCCCGGCCCGTCGTCATGGATTTCGAGCACGAACCGGTCCGCTTCCACGGTCCCGACGATGTCGACGCTCGGTTCGTCCCGGTCGTTGTGGACCACGGCGTTCTCGATCACTTCCTCGATCGCGAGTTCGATTACGCTCGATGCGCGGACCGGCGCCGAGTCCGGGAGGTCAGTCTCGATCGACGCCGTCGGATACTCGGCTGCAACGGCTTCGACGACGTGGGACGTGGTCTTGACGAGGTCCCGAACCTCGGCCCGCCCCGCGTCGGCATCCAGCACGTCCTGGAAGCGACGTGCCTCCTCGCCGAGCGTCAGCAGGTCCTGGGCCACGCGATGGATTTGTCTGGCGTTTTCGACGGCGTCGGTTCTCGCCTTCTCAGTCAAGATGTCCTCCACGCATCCCAGGACGACGTTCATCTTGTTCCGGAGGTTATGTCGTAATACGCGATCGAGCACGGAGAGCCGCTGCTCTCTCCGGATCCGGTCCGTCAGGTCGTGAACCACGCCGACAACCCCCGACCCGCCCTCCCCGTCCAGGGGCAGTAACGCGATCGATATCTCGCACGTTCGCGACTCGCCCGTCCGGACTGAAACGCCCAGTTCGATCGTCCGGCGGCCGCCGGGATCCGTTGTCGCGAGATCGTCGACGAGCGACGCCGCACGCTCGAAGTCCGCCTCCGAAATGACCAGCGTGACGGGAGCCCCGAGCAACCGGTCGCGATCGTAACCGGTGAATTCGATCATTTCGTCGTTGACGGTCGCGAATCTGCCCGCCGCGTCGAGCGTGAAGATGGGGTCACTCGCCGCCTGAACGATCGTCTCGAACCGTTCGAGTTCGCGCTTTCGCTCCTTGCGTTCGGTCACGTCCCTGAAATACACTGAAAGGCCGTTCTCCGCGGGATACACGTTGACCTCGAACCACGAATCCAACGGGGGATAGCGTTCAGTGACGGTGACCGCGTCCCCAGTGGACATCGCGTGTTCGAGGTGGGGCTCGAACTGGTGATTCGAATCGGACGGGAGTACCGACCAGATGGACTGTCCGACCACGTTTCCGGTCGAGTAACCCAACAAGGTCGCGGCCTGCTCGTTGGCGTACGTGATCCTCCAGTCCTCGTCGACAGCAACGAACCCGTCACTGATACGCTCGAGCGTGCCCTCGACCCGTTTCCTGGCCATCTCCCGTGCGTCCCCCTGAGAACGGCGTTCGCGGACAATAACCTGGCTGGGAAGGGCCCCATTCCTTGCGAGGGATCGGCCTACGCCCTTCAGTTCGGCACGCACCACGGACCCCTCGCCGGCTACGAGTCTGACGGTCTGGAACGCGCCAGCGGGACCCTGCCCCTCGAAAGCCGCCTCGACGTCAGCCCGATCGTCGGGGTGGACGACGTCGAGAAACCGCCGCCCCACCGGCTCGAAATCGGCGCCGAGCAACCGTCCCCCCGACTCGTTGGCGTACTCGATCCGGCCCTGTCTAAGGTGAAATACGCCCTCGGAGAGTTCGGAGACGAGGTCGCGGTAGCGTCGTGTGTGGGTGGTGGCCGCCAATGAGAGGCGACGGGATCGGAGGAGGGTCCTAATCCGGTAGCGCGTCTCTGTCCGGTCGAACGGTGCGACCAAGACGTCGTCGATCAGTTCCTCGCTGAACCCCGCCATGACGTCGTCCTCGGGGGAGTAAATCACCAGAAGCGAAGGGATCCGAGCCGAGTGCGCGGAGCGCTGACTGTCCTGAAGCGAATCGGCTACCCGTCGTGCCCCCTCCGGGTCGAGAATGCACAGATCCGCCTGCGGTGGGACCTCGTCGACCCCTTCAGTGACAGAATAGCCCAGGTCAGTGAGCAACGTGGCAAATCGAGGTCGCCGATCGTCGTTCGCCATCGACAGATGCACCGATCCATTGAGTTCCGGTTGCGTCATGGAACAGCCCACCCTGCAATGTCGGTCACGGCCCCTCCGGATCGGTAAACCGCCAGATAGAATCGGCATTCATCCGGCCGGCCAGGGGATGGCCTCTGCATGGTCCGACGATGCATGCGGAGAGAATATGGTTCCTTTGGCCACCTGGGGGTGCCGCGAATCGAGAATTGCCGACTATCGTCGCCGACGCCACCAGGTGCCCGCGAGGCCGCCACCCAGCAGAACCGCCACAGTGCCCCAGAACGGAGCGCTCGCGGCGAGACCAACGCCCAGCGACGCCAGACAGACCCCGGCCCCAAACGGTGCGACGTCACGAAGTCGATCGTCGAGTCCCTCATCGATCGTCTCGGCGACGTCGTCTTCCGTGACGTACTCTGCCTCGAGGGCCCGGGTTATGGAATCGACCCGTTCTTCGGACGCCGCCCGGTCGGTCAGGTCGTCCACCGCCGTAGAAAGTTCATCGAGGTCCGCCTCCATGCCGACGACCGATTCGAGGTCATCGACTCGCTCGGCCAGTGTTTCCAGGGCGGCTGCCTGGGCACTCAGTCGCTCGAGTTCCTCAACGTCGGAGCGGAGCGTCTCCACCGCCTCCCGGTCGGCTTTCTCACCCTCGAGTGTCTCGACTGTCTCGCGGAGTTCGGAGACCGTTTCGACCTCGGCGGTCGTCCGATCCAGTTCGTCGAGCGTCGCGGCCAGTTCGTCGATCACCGCCTCGTTCGGTGTTCGATCGTCCAGTGCAGCGAGAGCGTCACGGACCGTCGGGACCTGGTCGAGCGTCGCCGAAGTCTCTTCCAGTTTCCTGACGGTCCGTTCGAGTCGCTGTGCGGACTCGCCCACCGTTTCGAGTTCCCCCGCGTCGGCCTTCAGTCCGTACAGTTCGTCGACGTTCGTTTCCAGAGAATCCAGTCGCGATTCCAGGTGCGACCGTTCTTCCTCGACCCGATCGTGGAGGTGGTCGACGTATGACGATGCCGTCTCCCCGACTCTGAGGTTGAGTTCCTGCCGGAGTCGGCGTTTCTCCGTCTCGGTTAGCTCCCCCGCCCTGAGTTCTTCCAGCAAGGAGCCGGCCACGCCGTCAGGAGGGAGTTCCCCCGCGTTCCTGTCGGGGCCCTGACCGGCATCGTCTGACGAAGCGCCACTGGCGGTATTTTCCGTCGTGTTCTCGAGGTCGAGAGTCACGTCGCCCCACCCATCGTCCGCTTCAGTCGTCTCGTCAGCTTCGACTTGTCGACTTGAATCGTCACCCGCAGTTTCGGTGGATTTCGAGGCCTGGTGGTTCCTCGATGGTTCGTCCTCGTCACTCTCGCCGCCATGGTCGGCCGACACTTCGAGTTCCGGGGGGTCGAGCAGAACGGAGACCCCAGTGGCGTCCGAGAGTTGGATTCCACAGACGGTGATGACCGATTCCTCCGGTTCCACCCGCCTGACGAACTCGATCGCCTCCCCCTAGCACGGACCAGTACTGTTTGCCATACGACTCGTGAAACCCGACAGCTTCCATCGGCAACCCCTCGGGAATCTGATCAACCAGTCGCACGGTGACCGCCTCCTGGCGTGTTGATTGGATCCGATAGACCAGGCTCGGTACCTCGAATTGACCCCTGTGGAGCACTTTCTGCACTTCGATCCCCGCCTTCGAACGGCCCTCACCCGCGACCACGTCCTCCCCGTCAGTGGACGTGGTGGCAACGGCCGTCTGGTGCAATTGGTCTGCCATACTGTCTCACAGTTTAATACCCCATTTGTTTTTATAGAATTTATACCTGGGGGTTGTAAGAAAACCCGGATCTACCGGGGCGAGATGCAGGATATTCCAAACAGTGTAGAGTGTTCCCACGGACGGCGACGGGAGAGGCGAAAAGCGACGTCAGGCGTCGAAATCTTGGTCGGGGTCGTCCTCGACGGTCCGTTTCAGCGAATCCCGGCGTGCCTTGGCGTCGCGCCCGGTGCACTCCAGCAGAAACTCGTTTTTCAGCGACACCGCCTCCTGGGCCGCCTCGAGTTCATCTGGCGAAAGCTCTGCGGGGTCGGCCTCCTTGAACTCGACGGCCAGTTTGTCCTTTTTGCCGCTGTAGGACGCTGCACCGGCGACGATCCGCTGAAACACGGGGTTATCGGGGGATTCGACGACCTGCAGGTCGTTGCCTTTGTAGGTTTTCGTGTCGGTGATGTCGCCGAAGTACTCCTCGATGGTCTCCCGGAGGTCGGGCACCCGTTCCTCGAGATACTCGCCACGTCGCATCTTGTACTCTTTCATAGTCGAGATATGGGGAGGGGGTCGGTTATCCGTTTCGTCTCGGTTTCAGCGGTCCGTGATATAGCCGCTGTGACACTCCGGACAGATGTCGCCCACGCGAAGCGAGTCACGATGTCTGGGGACGGCGTACCCACACTCCGGGCAATAGAATTCATCGGATCCCGTGGTATGGCCCTCCTCGCTCGGTGAGGGTGCAGGGCCAGCGCTGGTAAATCCGGGATCGGGTTCCGGTGGGGTCGAGGGGTCCCCGGCGGGTTCTTCTTCCTCGGCAGACGCGTCCGTGCGGTCCCCGGTACTCCCCGCGGACTCGTTCACTTCCTGTGCCTCCGTCGTCTCCGCATCGGCACCGGGCCACTCCGACGGTTCACCGGACGACTCCTGGCCGGGGGTTTCCGACTGGGGCCACTCGCCAGGTTCACGCTCGCCGCCGGATTCGTCCATGATGACCCCATCGTCCTCGGGGGGAGCCTCGTCATCCCCGGGCGACGCCCCCGAGTCCCCCTCGGACTCGTCTTCGGGAACCGATTCTCCGGGAGATTCATCAGCGGCGGCGTCCCCCTCGCCCGACTCGGCGTCGGTTATCAACTCGCCGTCGTCCGCCGGTTCCTGATCAGTTGACGGGGTGTCCCCGGCCGTGGCGTCCGTCCCTTCCTCCGGAGGAGATTCGCTCGCCTCCGTAGTCGATTCGGCCGGGGCCTCCTCCGAAAGGACCTCGACCCCTTCATCCCCCTCGGGTCCCCCGGCGTCGTCCGCGGCTTCCGCGACCCCTTCGGCGGTTTTCGATTCAACGGTTTCGTCCGGGTTCGTGGTTGGTGCCGTCTCGTCAGCGCTCGTCGCATCGGCCCTCGCCTCCTCGCCGGGGGACGCCTCCCCGGTCGCCGATCCGGCGGCCGTTATCTCCGTGTTCTCGCTGAGCACGTTTCGCTCGCCGCATCGGTCGCAAATTTCGACTTCACGTTCGACGGTCACCACCTCGCTACCACGCTCTTCGCGTTCGCGTTCGACCTCCGGCTCCCCATATGCGTGGCCGAACATTGAGCACCTGAAACCCATTGTGAACCGGTACCCTATCAGGGGGCAAAAGGCTACTGTTTGGGCAAGGGGCTCGCGGTGAACCCGTTCCGCATTAAAGGTATATAGGCCACCACGACATATAGCAAAGCGATGGCACTCAAGGGCGAATTCAGTGATCGCCCCGACGTCCAGATCGCGGTCCTTCACGCGCTCGTCGGCCGAAGCGAGGAGGGGATGACGGTCTTCGAACTCCGGTCCCGCGTCGACGTCGAGATCGACGAACTCGAGGACGCCCTCGGGGAACTCCGAGAGGACCGACTGATCCTCGTCGAGAAAAAAGGCAATCGAACGGTGATTCGGCCAGCCGACCGCGTCGTGCCCGATCCTGACGAGGGCACCGACGATCGAACGCTCCTCGACGAACTCCGCGATCGGTTACCCTTCTGAACGGTCACTCCGTGCCGAGTTTCTGGCGGCTGATCTTGACCCCG
>JBKEGM010000032.1:0-14746 GCA_046710005.1 Natrialbaceae archaeon | reverse complement strand
CGTCCTGTTCCGTGGGGAGGCCCTGTATCGGGAAGAAGTGACCACCGACGAATCCTGAGAACCTGGCTTCGCCCAGGACGAACGGAACCACGACAGCGTTTTCCCGCCCGACTCCTTTCCAACGGACGATGATGGGGACCACCCACGCGTTCGTCGGACTGACGATGGCGGCCGGTGTTGCCATCGTGGCCCCCGAGGTCGCGGTTCCTGCCGCGATCGGTGGCCTGGCGGGTGGGATCTTCCCCGACCTCGACCTCTTCATGGACCACCGCCGCACCCTCCACTTCCCGATCTACTACTGGATAGCAGCCGTCCCGGCGGCAGGGGTTGCACTTGCCGCTCCCACGACCCTGTCCGTCGGGGTCGCGCTCTTCGCGATCTCCGCAGCGATCCACTCTGCCAGCGACGTCCTCGGCGGCGGTCTGGAACGCCGACCGTGGGTCGGGACCCCCGACAAAGGCGTGTACCTGCACCCGACGCGCCGATGGGTGCGGCCAAAACAATGGATTCGATACGACGGCGCCCCGGAGGACCTGGTGCTGGCCAGCCTCTTGGCGGTGCCAGGCCTGTTGACCTACGGCGGTGGGATTCGAGCCGTGGTCCTGGCGTCGCTCGCGATTTCAGCCATCTACACGGTGACCAGAAAGCGACTCGTGGAGGTCGTGCCGGAACGGTTCCTTTGATCGTTCGTGAGAGTGGTCGTTGGGACGTCCGTCCCGGCCAGACGAGTTAAACAGTCACTCGCTCAACAGTGAAACGTCCAAACCCACATGTTCAACGGTGATGCCGAACGAGAGTTGTTCGACCGGTCGGAGTTCTATAGCCTGTGGTTGGTCGTCGCGACCACCTACGGGGCTGGTGACCTTCTCACGACGATGACCATCAACGCCACGCCCGGACTCGTCGAAGGGAATGCCGTCGTCGCGTGGGCCGTCGCCGGTTTCGGCACACCCGGACTGGTTGCGCTGAAAATGGGGGTCCTGTTCGCGTCGATCGGATTCAGTCTCTATGGACTCGTCGGATTGCGGGATCGGACGATGTATTACCTTCCACCGGTGGTGCTGGCGTCCATGGGCACGTTTGCGACCGCATACAATCTGTGGCTGCTCGGGATCTGATTGGGCCGAACCATCTGCCCCACGAATCACTCGCCCCGTCTGGATGCAACCCAGTCAAATACCCAGGTCCTGGAGAACGGTACATCGAGAGCCCCTCGACATTGCTGGACCGGAGAGACTGGCCAGGGGTCGATGGGGATTGTTGTAACCCGTGGAAAATCAGGCTTACCTCGGTTGGTATCAACAGACAAACCATTCCGCTTTGGGGCCACCGGTGACGAAAAACGCGTACTTCCGATTATTCATCTCAACTGCGTTCTTTCTGTTGGGATTTAAAATGCACAACGAGCACAAGTTATTTACGTAAAACGCACGAATGAATTAGGTAGGATGACTAATCGATCGTCCGGGGGGGACGACGTGTCAATCAGGATCCCGCGACGTCTTCGGGATCGGGTCAACGGCGTCTTCAAGGATTATCGGGGGTACGAACCGGCCTCGTTTCAGGAGGCCCTCAGTCTCGTCTGCAATCTGGCCGAAGAGCGAATCGACGCGTCGACGACCGCGGGTATGGAATCGTCGACACAGCGGGAGATGGACGGCCACTTCACCGTTCCACAGTCGTCCTCCTCGGTCGTGTCGGACGGCGAAACGGCTCCTCTCCCCGAGAGCGTTGCCGACGTGGAAACTGGCGTGGCGCCCACGGAGACGGCAGATTCACCAGCCCCTCCGGACGATTATGACACTGTGATTGATCAGGTCTTCCCGTACGACTGGGACGCGAACCCCAAAGTCCGTCGACGGTTGCCGGCCGTCGTGGAACGCTTCGTCGAGAACCCGGCGGGAGTGACCGACCCGGAGGAGCGAGAACGCGATGCCATCAAAGCCGTCGCCGTGGAGGAGGGCACCGATCCAGAATTCGTTCGTGAATCGCTCGTTTCCACGCTGTATGGCGGGGCTGGACTCTCGAATCATCTGGCTGGAGAGTTCTTCTCCGAGGCCCTCGGCGAGGCCGAGACGGTCGCCGGACGCCAACAGACTGGCGAACGCACCGCCACCTCCGACGGGGGCGTTGCGAGCGACCCCACGCCGGACTCCCTGTCCGAACTCATCGAAATGGGGGCCGACGACGCACCGACTGCCGACTGTGAGGGCTGTGGGGGCACGATGCCAGTGGGTGATCTGGAAACCGTGATCGGCCCCGAAGAGGGGTCGACCGTCCACCTCCTTTGCCCCGACTGTGCCGACGGTGCCCGGTAATCTCGGCCGTCAGGTCGAATCGAGATAGGAAGCGTTTTTCCCTGCCCCTGCACACCCCTGGACATGTCACTGGGTACGTCCATTGCTGTCGGTGTGCACTTGCTGGTGGCCGCCGGTTGGACAGGGAGCGTCGGGTTCGTCACGCTTGCGGTCCTCCCGCTAGCGCGAAAGGGCGGCCTCAATGCGACGCCGTTGGAGCGAATGATCGACCGATTGCGGTTCACCTCCCGACTCGGCGCCGTCCTGATGTTGCTTTCCGGGGGGTATCTCGCCGGCGAGGAGTTCACAATCGAACGACTCACCGAAACCGGCGAGGGGCACCTCGTAATTGCCATGATCGTGTTGTGGTTCCTGCTGACGGCCCTCGTCGAAATCGGTGCCGGGCGGATTCTCGAAGACGTCCAGCAGAAGAAGGTCCGGGCGCCCACGAAGCAATACCGCCGTTGGTTCGAGGCGGCAACCGTCGTCGCGGCGCTGCTGTTCGTCGACGCCGCGATGTTCGGTGTGGTCTGATCGGTGCTGTCGGGCGGTTTGAACCGCCGCCTTAGGGGAACACCAGGATCGTTGCCCGGTCGTTCTCGAGCACCTCGACTTCCTCGCCACTTTCCGCACGGTGTTCTTCACGGACCTCGACCATCCCCGGGTCCAGGGTCACCGTTTCGTCGTCCAGTTCGAGTTCGATCTCGCCGTTGGACTGTCCAGCCAGGATTTCGGCGGGATCGGCGGCTTCGAGTGCGGCGACGACCTCGTCGGCGCGGTCCCGGAACTCGGGGCCGATCTTACTGTGATCGGGGTCGACCTCGACGGGAACGAGTTCGACGCTGGGAATTCCCTCGCGGACGTACATCGGAGCGTTGACCGTCCCGCTCAGGTCGTAGGTGTCGATCGCCTCCTCGAAGTTGTCGTCCGGGTAGACCTCGATCTTGTCGAGTTCTGCGTTGAGCGCCATCCCCTCGTCGGACTTCCAGGCCCGGATCGTCGAGGCCACGGCGGCCACGAGTGCGCCGGAGCGCTCGGCGGTTTCGTCCTCGAACTCCAGGCTCGGCCACGCCGTGTCGTGGATGCTGCCCTCGGTGCCGGGGAGGTGGTCCCAGATTTCCTCGGTCTGGAAGGGGGCAAACGGCGAGAGCATCCGGAGGCTGGCAGAGAGCGCAGTGTACAGCGCGTGGCGGGCGGCGTTCCGTTCGCCCGGGCGACCCTCGTAGAGGCGGCCCTTGACGAGTTCGACGTAGTCGTCGGCGAGGTCGTGCCAGACGAAATCGCGAATCTCGCGCAGGGCGGCGTCATAGCGGTACTCGTCCATCGAGTCTTCGACCTCGTCGAGGACGGTCGAGCACCGCGAGAGGATCCACCGGTCGGCGTCGCGGTAGGCCGGCGCCTCGACCCCGGGCGTTCGCTCGTCCACGTGACTCATCGAGAACCGGGCGATGTTCCAGACCTTGGTGAGAAACCGCGACGCCGACTTCAGTTCCTTCCACTGGAACTGGATGTCCGACCCTGGCTGGCCACCCAGCGCCATCGCCTGTCGGAAGGCGTCGGCGGAGTACTCCCCGACGGCCTCCTCGGGCTGGACGAAGTTCCCCCGCGATTTGGACATCTTGTTGCCGTCCTCGCCGAAGACCATCCCGTTGACGAGCGCCTCGTCCCAGGGGATTTCGTCCTCGAGGGCGGCGGTCCGCAGCAGGGTGTAGAAGGCCCACGTCCGGATGATGTCGTGGCCCTGTTCGCGCAACTGGGTTGGCTCGAACCCCTCCTCGGGCCACCCAGCGACGTGCAAGGCGGAGATCGAGGAGTCCATCCAGGTGTCCATCACGTCGCGCTCGGCGTCCCACTCGTCGGCGCCGCACTCGGGACAGGCGTCGATCGCCGGGTGGACGTCGGCGGGCTCGACCGGGATTTCATCGCGGTCGGCGATGTAGGAGTAGCCACATTCGGCGCACTCCCAGGCGGGGATGGGCGTGGCGAACTCCCGCTGGCGGGAGATCACCCAGTCCCACTCCATCCCTTCGGTCCAGTCCTCCAGGCGGTCGTACATGTGTTCGGGGATCCAGTCGACCTGCTCGGCCTTTTCCAGGATCTCGTCCTGGCGAACCTCGACGAACCACTGGTCCGTCGAGAGGATCTCGATGGGCGTTTCACACCGCCAGCACTGGCCGACCGACTGTTCGGTGGACTCGGTGTCGTTGAGGTGGCCCTCCTCTCGGAGATCACCAGCGATGACGTCCTTCGCCTCGCGGATCTCGAGCCCGGCGTAGTCGCCGGCGAGGTCGGTGAGGTAGCCGTCTTCGGAGAACACTGGCCGGAGGTCGAGGTCGTACTCGGCCCACCACTCGACGTCTTGTTTGTCCCCGAATGTACAGATCATCACGGCGCCGGTCCCGAAGTCGGGGTCGACCGACTCGTCGGCGATGAGTTCGACCTCCTGGCCGAACAGGGGGACGTTGAAGGTGTCGCCCACGCGCCCATCGTAGCGCTCGTCCTCGGGGTGGACGGCCATCGCCACGCAGGCCGCGAGCAGTTCGGGGCGGGTTGTGGCGATATCGATGTCGTCGTTGTCGGCCCCGGGGAACGTGACCTCGTACAGCGTCCCCGTTCGATCCTGGTTCTCGACTTCGGACTCGGCGATGGCGGTCTCGCAGCGTGGACACCAGTTGACCGGGTGCTCGCCGCGGTAGATGTAGTCGTCCTCGGCCATCTCGACGAACGAGCGCTGGGTCTTGCCCCAGTACTCGGGGTCCATCGTCCGGAACTCGGTGGTCCAGTCCTGCGAGAACCCCAGGTCCAGCATCGTTTCCTTCATCGCGTCGATCTGTTCCTCGGTGTGGTCGATACACATCTCCCGGAACTCGTCACGGGGGACCTCCGTGCGGTGGATGTCGTGGTTCTCTTCGACCTTAACCTCGGTTGGGAGGCCGTGACAGTCCCACCCCTGTGGGAAGTCGACGTCGAACCCCTGCAGGCGCTTGTACCTGGCGGCGTAGTCCATGTAACACCACCCCAGCGCGTTCCCGATGTGGAAGTTGCCGGTCGGGTACGGCGGCGGCGTGTCGACCACGTAGTCCGTCGCGCCGGTATCCTCGTATTCGTAGATGTCCATCCCTTGCCAACGGTCGCGCCACTTGGCTTCGATCTCATCGGGATCGTAGTCGTCCGGCATCTCCGGGCGTGACTTTTCAGTTGCTGTCATGAGTTGTAGCTGTGTACGGTGAAACGGTTGCTGAATAGCGAGAGCGGTCGCTGGCCAGTGACGTCGCGAGAAACACGCTCGCCTGTGCGTCGCGGCTGGCTATCGACGTACTACCAACGACATCGCGCCCATACTCCTTGGAAGCCGGTGGGGTGTGATAAAAGTTGCTCTCGGATCATCCGACTGTGCCCGAGATGTCCCTGGGATCGCGACCACGTCCAGAAATTTTTCACCCATTTTTTGTTCAGGGGTCGACGTGGACGATTCCCCGGGCCGGAAACGCTGCCCCTCGCTGCTGCACGATTCTCACCGGGATAGTCGGTGATTTCCTCGTCGAATCTGCTTTCAGACCCCAGTGACCACGCACCGTCTGTAAATTCCCTCATGTCCTGGGGCGATCGTGGGCCATTTGCCCGATTGGAGCGCCCATTTCTCACGACCGATCCAGGCGATTCGGCTGGCAAACCCCAACCCATTGGGGATGCCCATTAGGCAGTTCGGGGTTTGATATCCCTTCGAACACGGTCAGAGTCACCGCCGTCCTCGATCAAGAATCACCGCTTGCCCCATGTACTCCGCTACCCATGAAATCACGGTCGACGCGTCGATCGAACGCATCGTTCAATTTCTCGAAACCCCACGAAGCCATCGCAAGGTCGTCCCCGGTCTCCTCGCTCTCGAAACCGTGCGTCCAGTCGAGGATGAGGCTTGGCGGGGCCAATACGTCTACAAACTGGCGGGCGTCCAATTGGAGGGGACGATACGAACGGTCAACTGCGAGCTTCCGACGGCAATGGATCTCGAACTCTCGGGGGCAATCGATGGTGAGGTTCGGGTTCGGTTCGACATGGCGGACGGCGAGGGCGTGACGATAGCCGTTCGCGTTGAGTACGACCTCCCGGAGACCATCCTGGCTGCCGTGCCGGAGGCCACGGCGACAGCGTACGTGCGTCGGGAACTGGAATGTACGCTGGGGAACCTGAAGACGCATCTGGCGGCGATCGGTGCCGGATCCGATTAAGTGGATCCCGCAACTCCGCCCAGTGCCACCGTCACTGCTCGAAGAAGGATTCCAATAGTTTGCGCTGGGCGGCCCGCAAGTGCTGGTGGAACGTCGAGGGGACGATGTCCATAGAGTCGGCCAACTGGTCGCCATCGACCTGGCGCGGCCAGTCGAAAAAACCACTCACGTAGGCCTTCTGGAGGGCGGTGAGTTGCCGGTCGGTGAGGTTCGACTCCACGGCCGCGAAGAACTCTTCCTGGCTCACTTCGGGGCGTTCGGACTCCTGGTATTGCGTCAAGTCGGCGTCGTAATCGGCTTGCAACCGGTCGACGATGGACCGGGCGCCCCGTTCGTCTGCCACCTCGAAGTGGACCGCCCCGCGACCTTCCTCGACATCGAGTTCCCGAATTCGGCCACCGTAATCGGAAATAGCCTCGACGAGTTCCGACCGTTCGAGCGTGAACTGGACGACCGCGCCCTCGCCCCGTTCGGCAAGGATCTCGACGGCCGAGACGTTCTCGTCGCCGGCGACCGCTGCGTCGAGTTCCCCCGGTTCGACCCCCGTCGCGGTGAACAGCATGACCAGGTCGCCTTCTGGGTTGTAGATCGACCCCTCGTAGCCAAATGTCGCGCCGAGGTCCCGCGAGAGGCCAAAGACGAAGGGGTCGGGATCGTCGATCGCGACGCCGATTTCGACGACCGTGTCGGTCGTCAGGATGCGCTTGCTTTCGACGGCGTTGATGGCTCGACCGATCTCGCGACCGAGGGCTGTCAGCACGGCCACCTCGCGCTCGTCGAAGACGGTCGCGTCCTCGTCGTAAACCACCAGGACGCCGTAGGTCGTGTCACGGTAGGGTAATGGAACGACGGTTGCGCCGTCTACCCCGGGGTTTACGTCGACGTCCAGCAGCGCGGTTGGATCATCAACGACCTGGGCCTCGCCGCTCTCGATCGCGTTCCCGAACGGTATCGCTCCGGGATCATCAGACCTGAGGTCGACCGACGCGGCGTCCAGCGAGGCATCGGTGCCGGCCTGGGCGACCGGTGTGATTCGTTCGGCCGTCTCCTCGTACTCGCCAACCCACGCGAGGTCATATTCTTCTCCAGAGCCAAACCGGTCCGCAACGGTCCGGCGAATCTCCCTGGTCGAGTCGGCGTCCACGAGCAGCCCCGCCGTGTCCTCGATCAGGCCGTTGATTCTGGTGAGCAGGTGATCCAGGTTCTCGCGCTCACGCTCGAGGGCCATCTCGGCCTCTTTCCGATCGGTGACGTCCATCTGGAACCCGACGTAGTTGGTGACCTCGCCGCTCTCGTCACGCAACGGGGCGATTTCGATGCGGTTCCAGAACGCCTCGCCGTCGGCGCGGTAGTTCTTGAGTTCGACGGCAGTGTGTTCCTCGTTCCCAACCGCGGTCCCGAGGGCGTCGATCTTGGCCGCGTCGGTGTCCGGCCCCTGGAGGAACCGACAGTTGCACCCGATCGAGCGCTCCTTGTCGTACCCCGTGATCTCCTCGAAGGAATCGTTGATGTAGATCAGCGGGTTGTCGGGGTGGTCCATGCCCGAAATGGTGATACCGATCGGCGCCCAGTCCATCGCGAGTTCCTTCAGGCGGAGTTCCTCCGCCATCGTTCTGTCTTTGATCGGCATCCGCATCTCCCCCTGGGTCCCGGGACGGGTCCGTTCCCTGTCGAGTTCCTGGAGGAGGTCGGCGATGGCGGCCGCCCCTGCCTCGGCGTCGGTGGGTGGGACGAAGACGGTCGCGTTCGCGTCGAGCCCTCTGCCGGCGACGGCGCCCGCCCCGATCGGGAGCACGACGACCGGCGCGCGAGGAGCGTGATCCCGAATCGCGTCGACGGCTGTCGGCCCGTCGACGCCGTCGTCGCAGTGCTCAGTGACGATACAGTCAAACGAACCTGCCGCGAGGACGTCGACCGCCGCGTCGACGGTATCGACTCGTTCGGCCTCGATGGACCCGTTCTGGCTCGCGACGTCGTCGGGCGAGACGGTGCTCGAGAGGCACGCGCCGATCCACAGCACACGCAGGGAACGCCCCTCGGCGTCGTCTTCGCGCCGACTCGAACCGGAAGTCATAGCCGAAACCACGACCAGTGGCCCGATATAGTTTGGTGACGCTTACCGCCGGGGGCCTGGTTGATCCGGGCTACCGTCAGAACGAGAGGAGTCCTCGCTCCCGACCGGTGCCTGCCAGATCGGTCGCCACGGCGTCTGCTGCGTGTTCGCCGCTGATGAGGACCATCGGCATGCCGATGCCGGGGGTGGTGTAGGAACCGACGTAATAGAGACCGTCGACCGAAGTGGCGCGGTGGCCTGGGCGGAAGGGGCCGGTTTGTCGAAGGGTATGTGCCAGTCCGAGGGCGGTGCCCTGGGGCGCGTTGTACCGGGCGGCGAAGTCGGAGACGCAGACCGAATGCTCGACGACGATCCGGTCTCGAAGGTCGACGCCGGTGTTGTCGGCCAGGTCCGCGAGGATCCGGTCGCGGTACCGCTCGCGCGTCGCATCGTCGTCGTCAAGGCCGGGCGCGATCGGCACGAGGATGACGACGGCGCTGTGGCCGTCCGGGGCGACCGCGTCGTCGGTTTGCGAGGCGACCGATAGGTAGTAGGCAGGGTTTTTCGGCCATCGGGCATCTCCGAAGATTCCCTCGAAATGGGGATCCCAGTCCTCGGGGAGCACGAGGGTGTGATGGATGAGCGGGTCCACCTCACCTTCGACACCCAGGTACAACATGAATGCCGACGGCGCGTAGGTTCGCGATTTCCAGTACCAGGGTCTGTGGTTCCTGACGCCGTCCGGGAGTAGGTCGCGCTCGATATGGGCGGGGTTGGCGTTGGCGACCACGGCATCGGGGACGTGTCGGTCGGCGCCGACGCCAATCGTTGATGTGCTCCCGGTCGGCCCGATGTGGCGCACTTCCCGGCCGGTCTCGATGGTCACGCCGAGTTCCCGTCCCAATTCGGCGACGGCGTCGACGACACCCTTGACCCCTCCCTCGGGGTACCAGACGCCCATGTTGAAATCGACGTGACTCATCAGGTTGTACAGCGCCGGCGTGTTGTTCGGCGACCCGCCCAGGAACACCAGCGTGTACTGCATGATTTGCTGGAGTCGCGGATGCTCGAAGTACTCCTCGACGTGGTCCTGCATCGATCCGATCAGGGAGATCCCGTCGGCATGGCGGGCCACGTCGCGGTCGACGTAATCCCTGAATCGGGGCCGATCCTCGTAGACGAAATGCTCCATGCCGACCTCGTAGGTGTATTCAGCCTCCTCCAGGTAGGCATCGAAGGCCTCGCCAGCACCGTCCTCGAAGGACTCGAAGAGGCTTCGGACCTGCTCGTGATCGGTGGTAATGTCGATGTACTCGGGACCGTCGGCGTCACCGGTCCCCCCACGGCCGTCGCCGTTTTTGAAGAACATCCGGTAGTGGGGATCGAGACGTTCCAGTTCGTAGTAGTCCTCGGGCGACCGGTCGAAGTGACCGAAGAAGCGCTCGAAGACGTCCGGCATGAGATACCACGATGGTCCGGCGTCGAACTCGAACCCGTCGGCATGGATCTGGCTGGCGACGCCACCGATCTGGTCGTTCTTCTCGTAGATCGTGACGTCGGCGCCCGCGTCCGCCAAGTATGCCGCCGTGGCGAGTCCGCCGAGTCCGGCGCCCACGATATTCACTTCGCGCCCCGTCAACGGCGTCCCCTCGATCATCGTGCTTCCCCCCAGGTATTGTCAGATGGTATCGAATGCCCCATATATTTGCACTGACACGCGGAGGTGTTAAATGGATACCCCAAAACACTCAAGAGTTTTCTACCATCCGGGCGAAGGCCTTGGTATGGGTCCGACCACGGTCGAGTGCCCCGTTTGTGGAGTGGCGGTTCCGATGGGATTTCCGTATGACGCCGAAATCGGTGGGATCGCCACCGATGCCGAGGAACTCCCACCCGAGGAAGGCCGCCGGAGTAAACGCCGGGAGAACGTCTGTGACAACGGACATCGTTTTTTCATTTATTTCGAGTTTTAAGTGCCACGTCATCGCGTACGCCCGGGGCCGCCCGCAGATCCGGCGGCCTTGAAGCCCAGGCTGCCCGCACATCCGGCGGCCTTGAAGCCCAGGCTGCCCGTACATCCGGCGGCCTTGAAGCCCAGGCTGCCCGTACATCCGGCGGCCTGGGAACCCAGGCCGCCGACACACCGCAACCCCTACAATCCCGCTGGGCCACTTCCCGGGCATGAAACTGGGCGTCATCGGACTGGGACGGATGGGGCAAATCGTCGCCGAGCGCACGATGAAGGCTGGGCACGATGTCGTGGCCTTCGACGTCGACGCGGACGCCGTCGCGACGGCGGCAGACGCCGGCGCCGAACCTGCCGACTCCATTGCCGACCTGGCGGATCGACTCGGTGATGAGAAGCGAATCTGGATCGTCGTTCCTCACGGGGACCCCGTGGACGCGACCCTGGAGGAACTCGAACCCCTCCTGGAAAGCGACGACGTCGTGGTCGACGGCGGGAACTCCAACTTCGAGCACTCCGTGCGCCGAGGGCAGATGACCGGGGCGGCGTTCCTCGACTGCGGGACCAGTGGCGGTCCGGCCGGGGCCGACCTGGGCTTCTCGCTGATGATCGGCGGCCCGGAGTGGGCCTACGAGGAATTGACGCCCGTTTTCGACGCGGTCGCGACCGGTCCGGACGGTCACGATCGCATGGGCCCGGTCGGGGCCGGCCACTACGTCAAGATGGTCCACAACGGCGTCGAGTACGCCCTGATGCAGGCCTACGGCGAGGGGTTCGAACTCCTGCACGAGGGGCGCTATGATCTCGACCTCGAAGCGGTCGCGCGCACCTGGAACAACGGGGCCGTCATCCGGTCGTGGCTCCTCGAACTGGCCGAGGAAGCCTTCCGCGAGGAGGGGTCTGACCTGGGCGACGTCGCGGACCACGTGGCCGGCGGCTCGACGGGGACCTGGACCGTGCAAGAGGCGCTCGAACAGGAGGTTCCGGTCCCGCTGATCTACGAGGCGCTGGCCGAACGCTTCGGGAGTCGCGCCACTGGGGACGACCCGGGCCGGTTCTCGCGCCGACTGGCCAACCGCCTCCGGTACGGCTTCGGTCGTCACGACGTTCGCCGGCAGTCCGAAGCCGACGGATCGACGTCCGGTGGGAAGTGACGACCAGTGACGAACCCGCCGACCCCCAACGACGATCCGCCGGACGGGGCCGCTCATACTTCGGACCGCAAGGACGACCACATCCGCATCGTGAACGAGGAAACGGACGTCCAGACGAGCGGCACCGGCTTTGGTGACGTCCACCTGGTCCACGAGGCCCTCCCCGAGATCCACCACGACGAGATCGACACGTCGATCGAATTCCTCGGCGGGAAACTCGCGGCACCGATCCTCATCGAGAGCATGACCGGCGGCCACCCCAACGCGACGGCGATTAACCGGGCGCTGGCACGGGCGGCCGAGGAGACCGGCATCGCGATGGGCGTGGGGAGCCAGCGGGCCGGCCTCGAAGATGACTCGACGGTCGAGTCCTTCGCGGTCGTCCGCGATGCCGCCCCGAACGCGTTCGTCTACGGGAACCTCGGGGCCGCGCAATTGGTCGAGTACGACCTCGCGACCGTCGAGCGGGCGGTCGAGATGATCGACGCCGACGCCTTGGCCCTTCACCTGAACTTCCTCCAGGAAGCCGTCCAGCCGGAGGGCGACGTCGATGCTCGCGGTTGTCTCGACGCGATCAAACGCGTCGCCGCCGAACTCTCGGTTCCGGTTCTCATCAAAGAGACCGGGAACGGTATCTCCGGCGAGACGGCCAGACGGCTTGCCGAAGCGGGCGTTGATGCCATCGACGTCGCCGGCAAAGGCGGGACGACCTGGGCCGGGGTCGAGGCCCATCGGGCGAAGGCCATCGGCGAACGGCGGGGCCAGCGACTGGGAACGCTCTTCCGGGAGTGGGGTATTCCGACCGTGCCCAGCGTCGTTGAGACCAGTGCGGTCCATTCGACTGTCGTCGCCAGCGGTGGGGTTCGCACGGGGATTGACGTCGCGAAGGCCATTGCGCTTGGCGCCACGGCCGGCGGTGCTGCCAAACCGTTTCTCGCCCCCGCCGGCGACAGTGCCGACGCGGTGGTCCGGAACGTCGAGGACTTCGTCGCCGACCTCGAGACGGCGATGTTCGTCACCGGATCTCGGACGGTCGAGGAGTTGGCCGATGCTGAGGTGACGCTCACCGGCCGGACCCGGGAGTACCTGCTCGACCGGGGAGAAGAATTGCCGTTCGACCCCTGATGGCCGGCCAAGCGCAAACCACCGTACTGGCCCGAGCCCACCGATTGCCCCGAATTACGTATTCGAAAGTATTCGATTGTGACAATCATAACGCCCTTAACCCCCGCTTTCTAACCGACGCGCGTCATGGTGAACGAATTGGGCTTCGCGCTGGGGCTGGCCCTGACCGCGCTTGTGGTCGCGATGCACTTCGCCCGAGGGACCGGCTGGACTCCGGGCGAGGACATCGCCGAGGCGGTCCTGGACCGTCGGGCTGAAACCGTTCCCGAGACTGACTTCGCCGAACCGATGAATCGCTCGTTGGGGGCGAGCGGCGGTGCAGTCGCCGTCCCGGAGGGCGAGGGCGAAGTCGGTGAACTTGCGGAGGGGGAAGACGCCGAGGAGGCCGAGGCTGAAGCGACTCCGGGGGAGCTCCCAGAGGACGAGGTGGAGGAATTCGACATCGACTACACCCGGCAAGACGAAACCGTCACGGTTGCGAACAACGAGACGCTGCTCGAGGCCGGCGAGGACGAGGGCTGGGACCTGCCCTACGCCTGTCGGGAGGGCCAGTGCCTTTCATGTGGCGGCCGAATCGAGGACGGTGATGCCCGGGAGTACGTGGTCCACGACGATCAGCAGATGCTCGAGGAAGCGGAACTGGAGGACGGCTACGTGCTCACCTGCTGTGCGTACCCCCAGGAGGATTTCACACTTGAGACGAGCGAAACCCCCTAAGGGGGAGTCCTCGTGGTGATGATCACCACGCGACCTCCTTTATTTCCGCCCCAGAGCGCCTGTATCGCTACATTGAAACCGTAACATTTCGTTTCGAAGCACACTGACAGTGCCCTCCACGTCAACGGAACCTCGCCGAGATATCACCGAGGGCGGTCTCGTTCGCCCGATGGTCCGGCTGGCCTGGCCAATCATGGTCATCCAGCTGCTGCAGGTGGCATACAACCTCGCCGACACCATCTGGCTCGGCCGGTACGACGTCGACGCCCTCGGCGCGATCAGCCTCGCGTTTCCCCTCGTTTTCCTGTTGATCTCTGTGGCGGGTGGGTTCACGGCCGCCGGCGCCATCCTCGTCGCTCAGTACACCGGCGCCGAGAGTGAGGGCTCGGCGGCGAAAGTGGTCGGTCAGACGCTTTCTTTCGTCGTTCTGCTCTCGATGGTGCTCGGCGGGCTAGGCTACGTGTTTACTGGCGATTTGCTGGCGTTAATTCCCACCCAGCAGGACACCGCCCAGCAGGTCATTCCGCTGGCCGCCGACTACATGGAGGTCATCTTCCTGGGCGTCCCCTTCATGTTCGGGTTCTTCATCTTCTCGTCGCTGATGCGGGGGTACGGTAATACCCGGACCCCGATGCGGGTCATGTTCGTAAGTGTCGTGATCAACGTGATCATCGACCCGCTGCTCATCTTCGGGTGGGCGGGCTTCCCCGAACTGGGCATTCAGGGTGCCGCCGTCGCGACTATCGTCTCCCGGGGTGTTGCGGCCGCAATCGGTGTGTACATCCTGTTAGGGGCCGGATCCGGCCCGGACGTCCAACTGTCGCACCTCAAGCCCGACCTCACGTACATCAAGAAAATCGTCTCCCTTGGCGTCCCCACCGCTGCTGAGCAGTCGGCGAGCGCGATGGCGATGGTCACGCTGAGCGTGCTGGTGTTCCAGTTCTCGCCGCCGGTTGTCGCCGCCTACGGTCTCGGGAACCGCCTGGCGTCGCTGGTGTTCCTTCCAGCGATGGGACTGGGCCGCGCAACCGACACGATGGTCGGCCAGAACCTCGGTGCTGAGAAGTCCGACCGGGCAGAACGTGCCGCCTGGCTTGCCGTCAAAGTCGGCGCTGGGGTGATGGTGGTCGTCGCCGCCCTCACCGCTCTCTTCCCCGGCCCGGTCGTCGAGGTGTTTGTCGACTCGAGCCTCGAGGATGCCGACG
>JBKEGM010000031.1:0-14841 GCA_046710005.1 Natrialbaceae archaeon | reverse complement strand
CCGTCCGCCCACGTATTCGGCAAGGACGTCGTCGATGTCCTCGGTATGGTACTCCCGGCGGTCGAGGTCGATCGAACAGAGTGGCCCCTCTGCGTGGAGCATGTCCTGATCTAGTTCTCGAGAGCCGATAAGGGTTGGCGAGTGAGCGTCCCCTCGCCGGCAACTACTCCACGACGGCGACCGCCCGAACGGGAGCTCCATCGCCATTTTCGATCGCCAGCGGGAAGGCTTGCAGCGTGACCCGGTCCGGGAGACGATCCAACCCGCGAAGGTTCTCGATCACGAGGCGGTCGGCCCCCAGTAGCGCGTGGTGGGCCGGGACGCCGGGGGCTTCGGCTGCCGTTTCGGTGCCTCCTCCGTCATCGTCGGTTTCGACTGGCGGCGTCGGGTCCGGACCGAAGGTATCGAGACCGACGTGATAGCCTCGTTCTGCCAGCCATTTGGCAGCGGACGGCGAGAGATAGGGGTGGTCTCGATACCGGTCCGTCCCCCAGTAATCGTCCCAGCCGGTGTGAAGAAGCAAGCCGTCGGCCTCGATCGGCGGGTCGGCCGACTCGATGGTATCGCGTGTAATCGCGGTTCGGACCCCGACGTCAGTACAATCGATCACGGCCGCGTCGAACCGGAAAGCAGCCACGTCGATCTCGTCGAGGGTCTTCCCGTCGGGTTCGGTATGGGCTGGCGCGTCGACGTGGGTGCCGGCGTGACTTCCCAGCGAGAGCGCGCTTCCCCGGTAGCCGTCGTCGGCCATCGTGGCATGCGGTGCGACCGAGACCGGCGGATCACCAGGGTAAATCGGCATGCCGGACCTGACGGCATGGGTGAGGTCGTACACCGCTCCCCCATCCGCAAGTCCCTCCGTCGATCCGTCCGTGTGCTCCGAGTCCTGCCGATTCGACCCCGTCACGGTTCGATCACTCGGGGTTGCAGTACGCCATCGCCTCTTTGACTTCCTCCTCCCCACCCAGCAGCGTGATGTGGTCGCCCTGTTCGAGGGTCAAATCGGCCTCGGGGACGAACGTGTCACCGTTTCGCGTGACGAGGCCGATAATACAGCCCTCGGGAAGTTCCGGACCGATTTCGCGGATCGTCCTGCCGATGAGATCCTCGGCGGTGACCTCGATCTCCTGGACGTCGCCGCCTTTGCCGAGTTTGGTCATCCAGTCCGCCAGGGCGGGTCGTTCGATCGAGTTGTCGATCGCCCAGGCCGTCGCGTCCGTCGGGGAGATGGTCTGGACGCCGAGGTCCTCGAAAGCGGCGACGTTGGCGGGGTTGTTCGCCCGTGCGATAACTGTCTCCACGTCGAAATTCGACTTGGAAAGTTGGGCCACGAGCAGGTTCACGTCGTCGTCCCCGGTCGCGGTGACCACGATTTTCGCGTTGCCAGCGCCTGCGGACTGCAGGACCTCTGTGTCGGTACCGTCCCCCTGATGGACGGTAAAGCCATCATTGCGGCATTTCTCGGTTTTTTCGACGTCCTGTTCGATGAGGACGACGTTCTCTCCACGGTCCTCGAGGCGTTCGGCGAGCGCACGGCCCACCTTCCCGCCCCCGACGATTATTACTCGCATTGGTATCACGTTCAGGTATTGGCCGATCTGTCTGGCGAATCCGGCCTCGACAACGCTCGTCGCGAGGATGACGAGAAAGACCGTTCCGACCAGCGTATCAGCGGCGCTCGCCGACGCAGCTTGGGAGAGCCCGGCGACGGCGACCCCTGTCTCCGGGCGTAACTGGATGGCAAACAGCGTCGCGACGGAGGCGGGAATGATCCCCCTGGGGCCAACGAGGCTGATGAACCATCGCTCCTCCGTTTCGAACCGTCCACCGATCGTCGAGAGGAAGACAAGCACTGGCCGAAGGACCAGTGCCACGATCAACACCACCGCGACGCCGCGCAGGCCCAGGTCGACCAGGAACTCGAATCGTAACAGTGCCGCGAGGGTGATGAACACGAACGAAAGGACGAGCAGCGTGATGTCTCCCTTGAACTGTTCGATGTCATCCTTAAACGGGACGTCGGCGTTGCCCAACAACACGCCCGCAGTCGCGACGGCTGCCACGCCAGCCTCGGAGAAGATGGCATCCGCGCCGGCGTAGGCGACCAGCGCCCCGGCGAGAACGAGAAGACGAGCGTTCTGTGGGGCGTTGCCCGGCGACAGGTCGACATACCGGAGGGCATAATAGAGGATCCCGGCGACGACGATCCCGACGAGGACGCCGGTCCCCAGGCGTTCGGCGAACAGTCGAACGACTTCCCCGGGTTCGTCGACGCCGGAGACGATCGCCTCGAAGACCACCACCGCGAGGATCGCCGCCGTCACGTCGTTGACGATCCCCTCCGTTTCGAGGGTTGCCCCGACCCGGTCCCGGACCGGTACTACCTGGAGGATCGGCGTAATGACGGTCGGCCCGGTCGCGACCAGCAGCGCGCCGATCAGGAAGGCCACCGACCACGGCGATCCGAGAATGAACCTGACTGCGAGGGCCGTCCCGACCAGGGAAATGCCTGCGCCGAGAGTCACGATGCGGAACGTCTCGCGGGGGGCCTCACGTAATCGATCGATATGCAGGTGAAAGGCGCCCTCGAAGACGATGATCGCGACCGCGAGCCCAACAATCCCGCCGAGTGCGGCACCGAACGTTTCCTGGCCGAGAATCCCGCCGGCGAGCCAGTCGGTCAACACGTACTGGCCGGCCAACCGACTCACCGGTCCGAGGAGTAATCCCGCAATGATGAGAAACAGGACGCTCGGGACCTGAAAGCGGTCCGAGAGGATCTGGGCGATCACGCCGATGCCGATGACCGCGGCGACGATGTAAATGACCGCGGCGCCCCCACCAGCACTCACGCCAGATCACACTCCAGTGGACGCAAAATCGCCGACATTCATTCGGGACAACGGCCGGGTGGGTTTTAAACCGTTTCGTCGCCGGCAGGGACTGCCTTGGTCCTCGTCGCCGATGGCCAGTCATGCTTCGTCGGCGTAGATGTCCTCGATTTCGTCCGCGAAGTATTTCTTGATGTTCCGCCGTTTCTTCTTCATCGTCGGCGTCATCAGGTCGTTGGATTCGGTGAACTCCTCGGACACCAGGCGGAAGTCCTTGATCTGCTCGTGCGGTTCGAAGTTCTCGTTGATTCGATCGACTTCTTCGGCGATCCGCTCGCGCACCCTGTCGTCCCTCAGAAACGCCGGTTCGTTCTCGGGCAACTCGATCCCCTGGCGGTCGCCCCAGTCTTTCATGCCGTCCACGCTGGGGACGATGATCCCCCCGACGAACTTCTCGCCGTCGCCGACGACCATGCATTGCTCGACCACGTCGCTGGCGGCGAAAGCGTCCTCGATCGGTCCCGGGGCGACGTTCTTGCCCGTCGAAAGCACGAGGATCTGTTTGATGCGCTCGCGGAACTCCAGGTAGCCGTCGGGCCTCACGTGGACGACGTCCCCAGTCCGGAACCAGCCATCGTCGTCGAACACGCGACGCGTTGCTCCCGGCCGATTCCAGTAGCCGTCGGAGACGTTCGGTCCCCGAACGAGGAGTTCCCCCACTTCACCGGGGTCATCCTCGAAAGCAGACTGGTCGACGACGTCCTCGTCCACCTCGATCTCGACGTCCACGACTGGGGGGCCGATCGTGCCGATTCGCGGCTCTTCCGGCGGGTTGACCGAGATGACGGGTGCGGTTTCGGTCAGCCCGTAGCCCTCGTAGATCGGGAGCCCCATCGCGTGATAGAGCGCACAGAGGTCCGGAGAGAGGCTGCCCCCGCCGCTGATCAGGAAGTCGATGTTGCCGCCAAGGCCCTCGGTCACCTGGCTGAACACCAGACGGTCCGCTATCGCCTGTTGGGCGCGAAGCGGGACCCCCGGCGAGTCGGTCTCAGTGTATCGTTGCCCGACGTCGATCGCCCACTCGAAGATCCGCTGGCGCAGGTCGCTCGATTGGGCCTGCTCGCGGATCGCGGCGTAGATCTTCTCGTACACCCGAGGGACGCTGGTTGCCAGGGTCGGCTGAACCGTCTGGAAGTCCTCCTGGAGCGTGTCCGGGCTTTCGGCGTAGGCGATCGTGGCCCCGGCGGCAAAAATACCGAAGTGCCCGGCGGTGCGTTCGAAGACGTGGGCGAGCGGAAGAAAGGAGACGGATCGGGAGTCGGAATCGATGACAGGCGTGTCACCCTTGTCCGGCCGGGGCCCGTAGCGCCGCCGGATCTGGTTGACATTCGCACGGAAGTTGCGGTGGGTGAGTTTGACGCCCTTTGGTTGCCCGGTCGTTCCGGAGGTGTAAATCAGGCTGGCGAGGTCCTCCACGGTGCCCTCATCGATCCAGGCGTCGTACTCGTCGGGGTCGAACAGTTTCGCGCCCCGGTCGTGCACCTCGGCGAGGGTGTGGACGTCCTCCCGGTCGGCGATGTCGGGCGTGGCGTCCTCAGCAGCGGTGGGCGGGGCCAGACTGTCCATCACCACGATGAATTCGAGGTCGTCGAGTTCGTCTTCGACGGCAATGACTCGTTCGGCGAGGTCGCGGTTCTCGGCGACCACGCCGACCGCCTCGGGGTCCGACAGGAGGTACTCGACCTGGCTCTCGGAGGAACTGGTGTAGACAGTCGTCACCACCCCGCCGGCCGCGAGCAGGGCGAAGTCGGTCTGTGCCCACTCCATGCGCGTGTTCGCGAAAATTCCAACCCGGTCCTCCGTAGCGACGCCCAGGTCCCGGAACCCGGCCGCGAGATGGTGGACGATTTCCCGCATCGCCGCGTAGGAGATGGCGTGGTACTCACCGTCCGGCGCGGCCGGCAAGACGGAATCAGCAAACGAGCGATCGTACACACCCCCTTTGTATTGCTGGGCCGGTCGGTTCTCGTGCCGATCGGCAGCGTCCTCGAACATGCGGGGGAGGGTGGTCATCCCCAGCACCTCGTCCTCGTAGTCCCGTTCCGCCTCTTGCCAGTTCATACCATGTCACATAGTTCCCGGAAATAAAAACTCCCCGAACGCGCAACTCGTTGTTCGGCGTTTATTCGGCGATTTCGACGGATATCCCCGCTCTTCCTCGATAACCGGCGACGGTAAATACGCCCAGTCCCTAGTAATCCGCGATGGTCGAGGTTCGGTATCACTGTCCCCACTGCGGCGCGATCACGAGTGTCGATCGCGACCCGGCGTTGCACGACCAGAGCGTCACCCGCGAACCGCTGGCGGGATGGACGTACGCCGAGCCGAGCGACGTGGCCGCCGGCGAGGCGGCCGACGCCGATGGTATCGAGTTCGTCTGTCTTGGGAACGCCGAAGTGGAGGCGGCCCCGTCCGACGCGTCGGCTGAGTCGTCCCGAAAGGGCGGGGCGATCGATCCCGTCCCCGGCAAGGACGGCTGCGGGCGCACCTTCTATCTGAACTTCGTCCGATACGAAGACGGACGCCCGGTCGATCACCGGCATCCGAACATCGATCCGCCACGGTTCGATTTCCGTAAATAGGTCCGGGTGCAGCGACTGTTACTCCTCGTCGGGCCACCACCGGAGCGTTATCGCGACCGAGTCGTCCATCCCGAAGACGGCGCTCGCCCGATCGACGGTCGTGGTTTGTGGGCGTTCGAGGGCGACGCGCTCGCCGTCGACGACGACCGTCACCGCGTCGCCGGGATCCTCGAGGGCATCGGCGACGTCGTCGAGTTTCGCGAGGATGGTCGTCCGACTCGTCGCCACGTCGCTCGTGTGGCCGCGCTTCGGCACCCCTCCGATCACCGGATCGATGTTGACGTCCTTCGATCGGTTCGACAGGACCGCGTTGATCGCCACGCCGAGGAGGATCACCAGCCCGACGACGTACAGCCAGGTCAGCAGGAGGAGCATGCTTGCGACCAGGTTGCCGCCAGAGCCGCCGGCCTTGAACGTCGCGAACAGCACCTGCCCCACCGTGATCCCGACCGCCGCGAACGCGGCTCCCGGGACGACCTCGAGGACCCCGACGTCGGCGTCGGGAAAGACGTAGTACATCGGGTACAGGACGATGAACAGGCCGGCGGTCGTCAGTAGCCCCTGGAGCCAGCGGGCCAGCCATCCGTCGCCGCTGACGGTGACATACCGGCCGACGGCGCCGGCGGCGACGATGGCGAGTGTGACGGTCACGAGGAGGAGCAGCCCGTCGCCGAGCTGGTCGACGAACGTGTTCTCGCGGGCGGTCTCGTAGATGTCAGAGAAGGCCGTGTCGAGCCCCCGGAAGATGCGGAGCGCGCCCCAGACCAGGAACACGACGCCGAGCAGGGATACCGAGGCATCCGAATCCGCGAGTCCTTGCTGGATGACCGCGCTCGCGTCCTCGGTCAGCACTGCCTGCATGATCCGGACGGCGGCGTCGCCGAGGCCGACGTTTCCCGTCCGATTGACGACGGCGAACACCAACAGGAGCAGGGGAAGGATCGAGAGGAACGCGTGGTAGGCGATGGACCCGGCCACGAAGGTGAGCTTTTCCTGCCTGGCCTCGTGGACGATCCCCAGGAGCACCTCCCGGATCCGGGCGCGTCGTTCGTGCATGGACCGTATTGGTCGTTGACACGGATATACGCGAGGTCGGTGTGCAGGCCGATCGTTGCCTTCGAGGAGATCGTCACCCCGGCCGTCACGGGGTCGGTTCGGTCACGGACATCACGGTAGTCGGTTACGTCATGGACGATCAGGGGCGGGGCCGACGCCGGACGGTGCGGGAACGACGACAACGAAACTTCCACGTGGACGGGCCGGGTGTGTTCGCCCATGGACGCCGACGACCAACTCGACGAAATCCAGGGTGAAGTGCTCGAACTGGCCGACCTGATCGACTACCAGACCGGGGCGACCGTCAGCCGAACGCTGGTCGACCGAGAATCGGCCACCCTCACGGTGTTTGCGTTCGACGAGGGCGAGAGCCTCAGCGAACACACGGCCCCACACGACGCGCTTCTCCAGGTGCTCGACGGACGGGCGACGATCACGATCGACGGCGAAGATTACGAACTCGAGGGCGGCGAGTCAATCGTCATGCCAGCCGACGTTCCCCACGCCGTCGCGGCGGAGACGCGGTTCAAGATGTTCCTGACGATGGTCCGGTAATCGGCGTCCCGAACTTCGTCCACCGGCCGGATCAGTTATCCAGGTATGCCAGAATGCCCCGGGCGTTCAGCTTCCCCTCCTCGCGAGCCTTGTGCTCGCCCCAGAGGTCCCCCATGATTGCGGCAGTCCGGTCGCCGAACTGCTCGAGTACTGCTTCGTCGTCACCGTAGACGTCGCGCTTCGCTTCGACGGCGGCAACCCACTCCCGGAGGCGCTCCTCGTACTCGTCGAGCACGTCGAGCCGGTCACAGGGCCCGAAGTGGCCGAACAGCAGGGTCTCGGGATCGAGGTCACGAAGTAACTCCACGTCTTCGAGGGCTTGCTCGAGGTCGAACTGCGGCGGTGGCGTCGTCTCGCGGATGGCGTCCTTGGATGGCACGTAGATGCCGGCCGCGTCCGCAGTGAAGACGGCCTCGTTGGCAGGGTCGTGGAACACGTGCTGGTGGGGTGCATGGCCAGGCGCCTCGTGGACCCTGAGTTCGTGGTCGCCGAGGTCGATCACGTCGCCGTCGGCGAGTTCTCTGATTCTCTCTTCAGGGACAGGCTCGGGTTCGGCGTAGTACTCGATCATCCCGCCGACAGCTGACTTCGTTCCCTTCCAGAGCCGGGTGGGGTCGGCCAGGTGGTGTGCACCCCGCTCGTGGATTGCCACGGTCGCGTTCGGACACTCCTCGGCGAGAAACCCCGCGCCGCCAGCGTGATCGAGGTGGACGTGCGTCGGGACGATCCACTCCAGTTCCTCCGTCCCCACATCGGCCGTGTCGAGCAGATCGAGGATCCGGTCGTAGTTTTTGCCGATCCCCGAGTCGATCAGGGCCGGTTCCGCGGCGTCGAGCAGGTAGGCCGACCCGTACTCGGGTGCGTCGTACATTCCCGTGTCGACGTAGTGGAGGTCGGTGCAGTGCCCCGAACTCACCGTTCGAACATCGCCGATAGCCATGTGGGAACCGGGGCGTGCGCGGGAGAAAAAGGTGTCTGTGTCGGGTCAGGAGCGTTATGGAGTCACGTTATCGCCGAGACGCCTCCGTTTCGAAACGCTCCCACACTTCCGACACGGTTTTCCCGACCCCCGCAGAACGACCCCCTAATGATTAGCAGGCAGTTCCTCCGCGAGAACCCGGACGAGGTCCGGGACGCGATCGAGAAGAAGGGCGTCGAGGGCGTGGACCTCGACCGCATCCTCGAGATGGACGAGGAGTGGCGCGAACTGAAGGCGAAAGGCGACGACCTCCGCCACGAGCGTAACGAGATCTCCGGGACAATCGGCGACCTGAAGCGCGAAGGCAAAGACGAGGCGGCCGAGGAAGCCATCGAGCGCTCTCAGGAACTCAAGGACGAACTCGAGACCGTCGAGGAGCGCGCCAGCGAACTCGAGGAAGCGATCGAGGCGGCAATGCTCGAAGTGCCCCAGATACCATACGACGAGGCCCCAGTCGGCGAGGACGAGAGCGACAACGTCGAACTCCGCCGCGAGGGATTCGAGGACCTGCGGGACATGCCCGAGGAGGTCGTTCCCCACTACGATCTCGGCGAGGAGCTGGAGATCCTCGACTTCGAGCGCGGGGCGAAGGTGTCCGGCGGCGGCTACCAGTTCGTCAAGGGCGACGGCGCCCGCCTCGAGTACGCCCTGATCCAGTTTTTCCTCGACGTGCACCGGGAGCAGGGCTACACGGACGTCTTCCCGCCGATCCCGGTCAACAGTCGCTCCATGCAAGGCACCGGGCAGTTCCCCAAATTCGTCGAGGACGCCTACCGCATCGGGGGCCACAACGACGAACCGTACGATGACGACGACCTCTGGCTCCTGCCCACGGCGGAGGTGCCGGTGACGAACATGTACCGGGACGAGATCCTGCTGGACGACGACCTCCCGATCAAGCACCAGGCCTACACGCCGAACTTCCGCCGTGAGGCCGGCGAACACGGCACTGAAACGCGGGGGTACGTTCGCGTCCACCAGTTCAACAAGGTCGAACTGGTCAACTTCGTTCGCCCGGAGGACAGCTACGAGCGCCTCGACGGCCTCCTCGAGGAGGCCGAGGCGGTCCTCCAGCGCCTCGGCCTCCCCTACCGCGTCCTCGAGATGTGTACCGGCGACATGGGCTTCACCCAGGCGAAGAAGTACGACATCGAGGTGTGGGCCCCCGCCGACGACATGCCAGAGGGTCCCGACAAGGGCGGCCGGTGGCTGGAGGTCTCCTCCATTTCCAACTTCGAGGATTTCCAGGCCCGCCGGGCCGGCTTGCGCTACCGTCCCGAGCGCCACGAATCCGCCGAGTATCTCCATACGCTCAACGGATCGGGGGTCGCCCTCCCGCGGGTCGTCGTCGCCCTCCTCGAATACTACCAGAACGAGGACGGGACCGTGACCGTCCCCGAGGCCCTCCGCCCATACATGGATGGCCAAGAGGTCATCAAGGGCCACGACCCGGTCGGCGAGGCGGCCGTCGGCGCCGGCCGGAAAGACTAGCACGCCAGAACCTCTCAGTGCATCGATTCGTTTTATCTCGGTTCGGGGCGTAGAATCCACTATGAGTCAGACCACTGACTCGGATACCCTCCTCAAACTGGTGATCGTCATCGCGGCCGTCGTAATCTTGGCACCCGCCATCCTGATGCTGCTCATGGTGCCCTTCGCGGGCGGCATGATGATGGGCATCCCCCGCACCGGCGGGTTCGCGCTCGTCGGCCTGCTCATGACGCTGGTGGTTCCCCTCCTGTTGATCGCTGCCATCGTGATCTTCTATCGGCAGTGGTGGGACCGGGACCGCGAGGACGAGGCCCTGCGCGAACTCCGGATGGCCTTCGCCCGGGGGGACATCGACCGCGAGGAGTTCGAACGACGTCGGGAGACGCTGGTGCAGGGGGAGCCCGTCCCCGCCGAGGAACGGTGGGACGAACCGCCAGCGGACGAGAGGGTATAGGACGAGGGACCGGGCCGATTGGGATCGATCCCCGGAGCGTCCCCCGTCGGCTCGTGACGGTTGGTGCGGTGTAAGGGTCGGGCGAAACAACTCTCGCGGTATTGATCGTCTCGTGCAATGCTATTATGTCGCCGCCACTCGTAGTCGCCTGTGACCATGAGCAAGACCTTCGTCATCGCCGGCGGCGACGCCGCCGGCATGAGTGCGGCCAGCAAGGCGAAACGTGAGAACCCAAACCTCGACGTGATCGTTTTCGAGAAGGGCGAGTGGGTCTCCTACGGCGCCTGTGGGTTGCCCTACTACGTGAAAGGCGACATCGACGACATCGAGGACCTGGTGGCAGTTCCGGCCGAGGACTTCCGCGAGGAACGCGACATCGACCTCCGAACCCACCACGAGGTCGTCAGCATCGACCCAGAGGCGAAGTCGGTCAGCGTCGATGGCCCCGACGAGACGTTCGAGCAACCGTACGACCAACTCCTGATCGCAACGGGCGCGAGCGCGATCGTCCCGCCGTTCGATGGGATCGATCTCGACGGGGTCTACACGATGCACTCGCTGCCCGAGGGCGAACGCCTCAAGGGGATTCTCGAGGGAACTGAAACTCATCCCGAAGGTGGGACACCACATCCGCCCGAGAGCGTCGGGATCGTCGGCGGTGGATACATCGGCCTTGAGATGGCCGAGGCCTTCAGCGAGCGCGGGCTCGACGTCTCCGTCTTCGAGATGCTGCCCCACGTCCTCCAGCCATTCGGCGAGGATGTCGCCGAGGCCGTGGAGGGTCACCTCCGCGACAAGGGCGTCGACCTCCACCTCGATACGGCGGTCGAGCGTTTCGTCGGCGACGGGCACGTGACAGGGATCGAGGCCGGCGGCGAGACCTTCGCCGCCGACATGGTGCTCGTGGGTGTGGGGGTCGACGCCAACAGTGACCTGGCCGGAGGCGCGGGCATTGAGGTCGGCGAGACCGGTGCCATCGCGACCGACGAGTACGGCCGGACGAAGTACGAGGAGGTGTTCGCGGCCGGCGACTGTGCCGAGGCGACCAACGTCGTCACCGGCGACCCCACCCACGTTCCGCTGGCCTTGACCGCCAACCGCGCCGGCCGGGCCATCGGTCAGACGGTCGGCGGCAACGATCTCACCGAGGTCGGCGATATCGCCGGAACGGCGGTCGTGAAAGTGTTCGACCTCGAGGTCGCCAGGACCGGGGTTATCCATCACGACGAGGCAGAGGAAGCCGGGTTCGATCCGATTTCGAAAACGATCAAAGCACCCTCTCGGGCTCACTACTACCCCGGCGGGGGTCCGATCACGATCCGGCTGACGGCCGACCGTGAGTCCGGGACACTGCTCGGTGCGAGTATGGTCGGCGAGGAGGGCGTCGCCAACCGTATCGATACCATCGCTACGGCGTTACACGCAGGGATGACCCTCGAGGACGTCGAGTATCTGGACCTCTCCTACGCCCCCCCGTTCGGGCCGACCTGGGACCCGGTCCTGACGGCGGCGAAGGTGCTCCGCGGAAAGCTCGACTGATCGCGGGATCCTTGACGTGGATCTAGCCCGCATCCACAGGGTGTCGGTCCGCAGCTCCACGATCCGGTCGTTTCCAACCGTAAAGACGTCGATCAAGTCGACCAGCACCTGCTCGTTTTCGTCGACGCGGCACCTCAGGACAGCGATATCGTTGGATTCGATCCCATCACCCTTTTCGGCGGCCCCGTCCTCCTCGGCTATCTTGAACAGGGCGGCGATTTCATGGGTCGTCTCGTGGACCGGCCGCGCTTCGCGGGTGAACGTGACGAACGCGTCCCGGCCCTCGTCGGACCCATGCGGACGGTGCTGCATGAAGTCCCAGGCGAGCAATTCCTGGAGGGTGGCAAACCCACCGGCATCGAACGCGCCTGGTACGCGTGGACGGCGTCGGTGACTCGCATGGCTATCGATCCGTGAGCGCGGCAGTACACTTTCGGGGTCGAGGCTCTGGTGGCTTTCCTACTCCGTCCTCTTGTCGTCGAGACTCCCCTTTCCGACCAGTGCCTCCGGGTCGGGGAGTTCGCCAACGGCCCGCGCCTTGCGATGTGGGTCGATGGCGTCCTGGCGGTATTCGTCTGCCGCCTCGACGTCACCGGTTTCGTAGCATTTGGCCGACTCACCGAACCACTTCGCGGCCTGCTTGAACGCGGTCGACACGTTTCGGGCCTCTCCGACCCGATCGATAACCGCATGGGACTCGGCGAACCGTTTGGCCGAGTCGAACTCGTCCTCCGCGACGTCGAAGTACGTGACGGCCTCCATGAACGCCACATTCGCCGCCTCCCACTCCTCGCGATCGTACGCGGCGAGGCCCGACTCGAACTCGGAACGGCCGTACTGGTAATGCTGGTGTCCTTTTCCGTATCGATCGGCAGCAGTCCGATCGTCCTGGACGGCGTCGATCGCGTCCCGAATTTCGCCCAGATCCGGCAGGACGGACTGGTCCTCGGTACACCAGGCATACTGGATCCGGCCCCGGTCGTTGATCACAAACACCGAACGTCGGGGAATTCGCTGGTGACCCCGCCACTGGGGCATTAGAACGCCATATTCCTTAGCCACGTCGCCGTTGTTGTCCGAAAGCAGCGGAAACTGGATGCTGTATTGGTCCCCAAAGGCGCGGTGACTCCAAACGGTATCGGGGCCGATTGCGAGCACCGTCACGTCTTCCTCGATGTCGAAGATGTCGACGTCTCGGATGGCACACATCTCGTCCGTACAGGTCGGACTGAAGTCCGCCGGGTAGAACGCCAGCACGACGATGTCGTCGCCGATATAATCGTCCAGTGCGATCTCCCGGATCTCGCCCTCCTGAACGGCCGGCAACAGGAAGTTCGGCGCTTCCGATCCCTCGTCGAGCATACGCGGCCTTTGCGTGCCAGCGAATAAAGGTTTGTTCGCCGGGGGAATCCATTTTTGCGAGTTGAGCCCTAAGTACGTCCTATGACGGCCGACACAGGGTTTCAGACACCCAATTACCTGTCGCTCCCATCCGAGGAGCGGTCGGCCAGGGCCGCCGCCCTCCGTGACCGCTATGCCGATTGCGACCTCTGTGGCTGGGAGTGTGGTGTGGACCGGACGGCGGGGGAAACGGGGGCGTGCGATCTCGAGGACGTCGCACTGGTCGCTGCCGCCCATCCGCATCACGGTGAGGAACCAGTCCTGCGCGGGACGGGTGGGAGCGGGACGATCTTCCTCGCGAATTGCAACCTTTCGTGTGTCTTCTGCCAGAATCACGAGATTAGCCAGGGAGGCCGGGGGCAGCCTACGACCCCGGCGGAAATCGCCGAGATGGCGCTGGACCTTCAGGCCAGGGGCTGTCACAACGTCAACGTCGTTTCCCCGACCCATGTCTCGCCTCACCTCGCAGAGGCGATCGCGATCGCCGCCGACAGGGGTCTCCAGATTCCGATCGTCTGGAACTGCGGGGGGTACGAACGACCCGAGGTCATCGATCTTGTAGAGGGGTTCGTCGACGTGTACATGCCCGATGTGAAGTGGGCGGACGATGAAGCGGCCGCCCAGTATTCGACGGCCCCGAACTACTGGTCAAGAGCGAGCGCCGCACTAAAGAGAATGCACGAACAGGTCGGCGACCTACGAACCGACGACGATGGGGTCGCTATCGAGGGGCTCGTCGTGCGCCACCTCGTGATGCCCAACTACGTCGAGAATTCGAAACGGATCCTCGAATTCGTGGCGAACGAGATTTCCCGAGGAACCTATCTCAACGTGATGGCCCAGTACCGACCCGCACACCAGGTGCCAGGGAACGATACATACGCTGCCATCGACCGTCGCGTTTCCCGGGACGAATACCGCGAAGTTGTCGAGTACGGACGTGAACTGAACCTCTCGCGGATGCAAGTCGCCCCGGGCCACCGGTAGTCAGTGACCGAACGTCGACGCTGGGCGGTCGGTTAGTCGCGATCGTCCCTCGACGGCCAGGCACGTTCCTCGGGTCCAGTGTACTTCACCCGCGGACGGATGATCCGGTTATCCGAATATTGCTCGACGATGTGGCCGATCCAGCCCCCGACACGGCTCATCGTGAACAGGTTGGTGTAAACGTCCGTCGGGATTCCCATCTGTTTGTAGATCGTCCCGGAGAAGAAATCGACGTTGGGCGCGATGCCCTTCTCTTCGAGCCCTTTCTCGTCCATGTGGGCCTCCACCTCTTTGGCCAATTGATACCACTTGTCGTTCCCGTATTCCGTGTCGATGATCGTCTCCGCGTAGTCTTGGAGGATGTATGCCCGCGGATCTTTCGTATTGTAGACGCGGTGACCGTAGCCGTAGACGACACCCCCTTCGTCGAGCGTCTCGTCGATCCACTCGCCGACCGGTTTTTCGCTGTCGTCGATCTCCTCCAACATGTTCAGGGTGTCCTGGTTGGCCGCCCCATGGAGCGGGCCGGCGAGGGCACCCATCGCGCCCGTGACCGCCTCGAAGGGATTCGCCATGGCCGAGGCGATGACGCGGGAGGTGAACGTCGATGCGTTCGCGCCGTGGTCCATATGGATCTGGAACGCCGTTTCCATCGTGTCTGCGAAGACCTCCGGCGGTTCCTCGCCTTGTAGCATGTAAAGGAAGTTCGCTCCGGACGGGAGATCAGCCCGGGGTTCGATTGGATCCTTGCCCTCTCGGATCCGGTTGTACGCGGCGGTGATCGTGGGCAACTTCGCGGCGATCGACTTGCCCATCTCCAGGACGTCCGGGATCTTGTCCTCGAACGTCTGTGGTTTCCCCGTAATGATGTGTTCGTCGTGGCCAGCGAGAGTGACGGTGGCTGCC
>JBKEGM010000030.1:0-15324 GCA_046710005.1 Natrialbaceae archaeon | reverse complement strand
TGATCCCGAAAAAGAATCACCACCATCCCGGTATGATGCGGTCTTTATCACGAAAGACGGCGAACACCGAACCGTAAATGTCTCAGCTGCCCCCATCCAATTCGAAGGGGATGCCGCTGACTTGTTGGCGATTCGTGATATCACCGAACAGAAAGAACGTGAAACCCGCCTCCAGGAAACGGCTGCTCGCCTCGAGGCGCTCTTCGAACACTCGCCGGATATGATCGATGTGCTCGACCCGAAGGGAACCATTCTTGAAGCAAACAGTCGGCTTTGTGATGAGTTAGGCTATCACGAAGACGAGTTGCGTGGGACACCAATATGGGAGCTTGATCAGCTGGTCGAGGCGGACGATGTGAAGACACTGCTTTCGGATTTCGATCCAGGTGAACGCCGGAAATTCGAAGGGCGATATGAACGTCGTGATGGGTCAACGGTACCCCTTGAAGTCCATCTGCTCCGGTTAGATCTCGACGGGGAAGACCGGTTCCTAGCGGTGAGCCGCGATATTTCTGAACGGAAGGAAGGCGAACAGGAGGTGGAACGGGCGGAGACCGTGTTTCAGAACACTCAGGATGCCTTGTTCCTCATTGACGTAGACGAGGATCACGAGTTTCGCGTCCAGCGTGTCAACCAAGCCTACGAAGACATCACTGGATTTACCAGCGCAGAAATCACGGGGAAAACACCCCGGGAGATAGTCGGCGGCGAAGTCGGAGCCGAAATCGAGTCGCGATACAGCGAATGTTTAGAACAACGGGAAACGATCCAGTATGTTGAAGAAGTCCCTGTCGATGGAGAAACAATATCCTCGGAGACCAAACTCACCCCCGTCATCGATAACGACCGGGTTTCTCATTTGATCGGAGCAACGCGAGACATCACCGAGCGCAAGGACCGCGAACGAGAGTTAGCGGAAAAGACCCGGCAACTTGAGGCAATCGTCCAAAACACCGAAGAAGCGATCTATATCAAAGATATAGCAGGGTATTATCAGTTCATCAACGAGAGTGGCGCGGGCTTGTTCGATATGTCGGCCGAGGAGGTGATCGGCAAACACGACAAGGACCTGTTCGACGAAGAAAGTGTTCCCGACATTCGATCAGAGGACGAGAAGGTGATGGAATCCGGCGAGCCAGTGCGGAAGGAGACGGTGCGGTACATCGATGGCGAGAAACACGTCTTTCTCGATGCGAAATATCCGTACCGTGACGAGGATGGTGAGGTTATCGGATTGATCGGGATCAGTCCGGATATTACCGAGCGCAAAGAGCAGGAATGGAAACTCCAGCGACAAAACGAGCGCCTGGACGAATTCGCCAACGTGGTCTCCCACGATCTCCGTAACCCCCTAAACGTGGCTCTGGGGCACATAGAATTAGCGAGAGAAGTGTATTCGGGCGAACATTTGAAAGAGGCCGAAGGTGCGATAGAGCGAAGTCTGACGCTAATCGACGACATGCTGGCGCTGGCCAAAGCAGGCCAACAGACAGGCGATTTGGAACCTGTCGATATATCCAGCCTCGCCCACTCATGTTGGGAGCATGTCGAAACCAGAGAGGCCACAATCCTGACTGATCTCGACCGGAGGATTCGGGCAGACAAGAGCCGCCTTCAGCAACTCTTTGAGAACCTGTTTCGAAATGCAGTCGAGAATGGTAGCGGGACCGTCACGATTAGGGTGGGTGCACTCTCCAATGGATTCTACGTGGAAGATGACGGCCCAGGTATTCCCGAAGCGAAACGAGAGGAAGTGTTTGAGCCTGGATTTTCGACGAGAGAGGAGGGAACCGGAGTCGGATTATCAATCGTCCAGCAGATCGTGGAAGCCCACGGTTGGGACATTCGTGTAACCGAGAGCACTGACTGTGGGGCACGCTTCGAGATTACTGGCGTTGAGTTCACTGCTGAATAGACCGTCTGAGGGTGCCGTCCAAAGGGGTTTTCCGGGGAACAGCCCATCCCGACATTCCCCGATCATCTCATCAAAAGCGAGTCGCCACTACAGAATTACCAACATCTAGTGACTGCCTGTTCTGCGTGCCGCTTCAGTACCGTTTTCGTGTCCATCTCGGTGGCAGTCTGGCCTTCATGCATTTTGTCAACAAACGACTATATATTCGGGCTACATTCCCTGGGGCTGGGAATACCGACACCCTCTCGTTTCGTCCGAAACTGACCACCCGGCAGTATTTTACAGCGGACGACGGTCGATAGGGAAAATACAACGCGGTACGGCTCGACGGCGTGATCGAGACCAGCACTGCCGGCGTCGCGTCGCTGACAGATGGTGGGACCTGGCGAACCTCTCACTGCCCGCTGGAGGAAACCGTTCGCTTCCCGTGATCGCGACGACCGTCCGTTGGACCAGTCACTCGCCGTCCACGATCCGACTCCCACCCGGCGGCAGGAAGTGCTGAATCAGATCCGGACTCGCCACTTTCCGCACGAACGACGTATCGGCGAAACGCTCGCGGAATTCCCGATAGATGCGCTTGCCGACGTCGGCCTGGGCGAACCGGCCCGGTTCGACCCGTATCGACGTTACGGCCCGGTTTTCGATTGCTTCTGGCGGGCCACCGATGACTCGGGTCTCGGGCTCGCAGGTGATACCCACAGCGACGCCCACTGGCGTGTCGTCGTAATAGGTGCGATCGCCCCGGATGGCGAACCCCCCTTTCTCCAGGAACTCGCCACTCTCTGGCGTTTTGCTTACCTGATCGTAGGCGACCTCGTAGACGTCGCCGGCGAACTTGCCGCCCTTCCAGATCGAGGAGTACGAGACGGCGAACTGCGCAGCTTCTTCCTTGCTTCCCTGTGGGATATCTGGGTCCTCGGGTGCCGCCTCGGAGGGTCCGCTGGCCTTCAGGACCGTTGCCGGCGCGCCCTCGGCCTGTGTGTGGAAAAAGCGGTCGCCCCGGTCGAGGTACTTCTTGACGATCTCCTCGTTGTCGTCGGCGTCGCGGCCGCCGATCACCAGGTACCCGTCGCTCGTGTGGAACCAGCGGAAGCGCTCGTACCACTGTTCGTCGCTGCGGACGGGGATCGATGTCATCGACAGCCACTCCTCGTCGGAACGACGAAGTTCGTCGTCCGCTTGTTCGTCGTGCTCGTCGTCCTCGTCCGCTTCATCCCCTGCTTCCCACTCCTCGCGCTGGCGTTTCAGGCCCTCCAGTTCCTCGCGGGTGTCCTCGACCGCAGCGAGGGCGCCTTCCTTCTTCTCCTCGACCCGCTTGGCTTCCTGATAGAGGCGATCTGCGTTTTTCTCGACGCCGGTGTCCGCCTCGAGTGCAACTTCCTGATCGTCGATTTCCACTGTCACGGTGCCGTTTTCGCCGTCCACGGCGACAACGGCCTCGGCCTCGGGGATGCCTCGATCCTGCCCCTCCTCGAACCGGGCAGCGATATCGTCCCAGGGGACGTCGTCCTCGCGGGCCGCCTGGACCGTCGAGAGAATGTCGTCGACGAGATCGTAGTTCGCGTACAGAAGTTCCGCTCGTTCGCGTTCGGCTTTCGCCTGCGCGTCGAAGTCCTCGATGGCTCCCTCCTGCTGGTCGATGATGCGCTTTCGTTTGGCGATCTCGGCCTCGAAGTCCGGTGCCTCGTCGCCCGGCTCTTCGGCCTCCCGCTCGAGTTCGTAGAAGTACGCTTCTAAGGCGTCGTTGAACGTGTCGTACGGCTCGGCTTCGAGTCCTGTCTGCTCCCGTTCCGCCAGGCGAACCGGGGCGACGTCGACCACCTGGTCGTCCTCGAGGTACACTCGGGGATCGAGGTCGGCGGATTGGAGTGCGGAGGAAAGCCGGTCCAGCGCGTCGAACAGGCGCTCGTACTCCTCGTCGCCGGCGTCCTCGATGGGCTTGGCCTTCTCGACGCCCGCGCGGGAACACAGCTCCTCGCCCCAGAGGCCGCCGAGGTTGAGCTGGGTCGCCAGCGTGCGCACGAGGTCAGTATCCGACTCGTCCATGCGGGCGGCGAAGGTGTCGTAGTCGACCGCCAGGGGGTTTACTCGAGATTCCGGGAACTCGTAGGTCGAGCCGGGGGCGACCGTTCGGGACTTCAACCGGACGGTGTCGAGGCTGTCGATCACTTTCCGATCGCCGTCGAGGACGGCGACGTTGCCGTCGCCGAACAACTCCACCACGATGCTGGTCGTCCCGTCCCCACGTTCGAAGGTGAACTCGACGATGCGGTCGAATTCGTACTGGGAGACGTCGACGAGGTCCGCACCCGACAGGCGGTTGCGCAACATCATCGCGAAATTTGGGGGGCGCCCCGGCGCGTCGGGAACGCGCTCAGGGGCCGCGGTATGGACGCGTTTGACGTCGCCGACCTCACAGAGTAGTTCGACCCGGCCGCGGTCGTAATCCCGCATTTTCAGCCGAACCATGTCGTCGCCATAGAGGTAGGCCTTGTCGAGTTTCGCCCCCTCGTAGGCGCCCAGTTCCCCGACCAGGGCCGCGAGGTCCACGCTCGAGGGCTCCCGTTTCGGTTCCATGCTCTCCGGTCGCCGGGCCGGAAAGAAAGGGATGTCGCTGTTGCGTCCGGTCCGTCCTCGGCGCGAGGTCGGCCACCGGTGAATCGATTCCGTTTTGCCTGCCGGCGCGCAAAGGCCGAGGTAGCAACCATGCCGAGTGATTCCGACGAGGACCTCCCCGAGATCCCGATCGTCTGTTCGGAGTGTGAGACCCGGTCGTACGTCTCATTTCCCGAGGTCGAAGAGACGGTTGCCCGCCACAACGAGAACTTGCACGACGGCGAGGCGATCGCTAAAGTCGATCCTGACGTCATGGACGAACTGGCCGATAAGCTCGCCCGAGACATTGGACTCCTGGAGGACTGACCCCGACCGTCCGGGTGGGTGGACGATTTCTTGTTTTTTCCACCCTTTGAGGAGGATGGGCCATTCGGTCGCTGTGATCCTGCATGATCGCCGAGGAGGTGCGGTCCTCTCGCCATGCCCCTGAGATTCGAACGAATTTGAGTCGTTCGTGGTCCGGTGGATCCGTTTGCCGGTCCCTGCCGATTTCGATCCGTCTGTCGCGGTCCAAACGCGACCGCGCTGAAGAGAGTCGATGACGCGGGTGGACGCGGCCCCGAGGCTGTTTATCACCTCCAGAATAACCCCGTCAACAGTACCAGGACTGGGAGGATCTCGAGTCGCCCGAGCCACATCCACGTCACCATCAAGAGTTTCGAGGTCGCGGGAACTGGCGGTAACTCCCGAACGCCCGAGGATGCCAAAACCCGGGCCGATGTTCTTCAGCGTGGCGAGACTGGCGCTGAGCACCTCGAGCGTGGTCAGGTGGAGTCCAACCCGGCCCGCATCGAGTTCGATCATAATAGCTCCGACGCCCACCTGGATGAAGTAGAGGAACGGGAAATCGAGAAATTCCCGTGACCGCCCGCTCGTCGATGACGGTGTCTCCGAGACGGACGGGTTCGACGTTCGAGACGTACCGGGCATCCGGCACAGGCGCGGACCGAGAATTGCACGAGCGGAACGGAGACGAGGGAGTCGGGCATCCGGCGCGTTTAACCGCCCGGATTCCCTTCTCCCAGGTATGTCTCCTGCCACCCATACGTGCACCTGCGGTGCGGTGCTTCGATACAAACAGGATCTCGTGAAGGAGACCGGTGGCGTCTATCCGACCTGGAAGTGCAAGGATTGTGGGACGCCCGTTCCTGGGTCGGTGGCCGAGCGGATCCGCCACCAAAGCCCGTCCTAGCGCTGGCGAATTTCGGGGTCTGACGGTGAACATTGACAAGGGGAAAATCGGACCATTAGGGGTGCGTGGTCCGGTGCGGGGGGAAAGGGGGTGCCTGCTCTTTCGTATCTGAAAGAGCATGACTATTTACATTTGCTTCATCATGAATGGGGTATCTTCCTGAGAAAGTTTTTTATATCCCTTTGTCACCCACCGTTTCGTTTTCATTGACTGCGTGTTCCACGAGTTTTTTCACACCTTTTCGGATGTGCGTCGACAGCGTCTGTGGCGTCACCGCTCTCTCGGCCGCGATTTCGTCCAGTGTCACCCGACTTGGCGAGTCAAAGTATCCGTTTTTCAGGGCGAGTGACAGCACCTCGCGTTGGTTCTGAGTGAGAATCTTGTTCTCGATGGGGGTCCCCCCGTCGGTGTACAGGCGCTTCACGTCCACGTTGCGGGCAATATCCTGGGCGGACCCTACGAACGATTCCAGCACGTCGCGGTCCGGGAAGCGGGCTTCAAGATGGAGGCCAGAGACGTCCCGTACCGATTCGATCGCTGTGATATCGTCTTCGCGAAACGTGGGAAACACCAGCGACTGGTCGTCCGGGAAAGAGATGGTCCGAACCCGATAGAGACGACGGTCTCCGAGTTCGGTGACGAGGCCACACTCGCTCACGGTCGAATCGGCCTGGAGGGCGTTCTCGAACGTTGTGAAATCAGTCCCTGACACCCACCAGAAAAACACGTAGTGGGTTTCTCCATCCTCATCAGTAACGTAGTGGTAGTCCTCGAACTTGCACACTGCGTCCGATGCCCGTTCGAACGTCTCCGCGAACAGGATGATGTCACCGTGGAGGTGGATTTCCGCGATGAGTGACATAATAGGACTACGGGCTGGGATATGTTACCATTGACGCTCGTCGCAGCAGGCCCACAGTGGCCATCAAAGACGTTTGGACACGTATGGTCCGTCCTGATGGTACCCAAGCTTTTCGCGATAATATTCCCGGGCGCCGATGCCGGCGATGACTGCCAACTTCTCGTATCCGTCCGCCATGGTGAGGTCCTCTGCCGTTTCCATGAGGCGACGACCGAAGCCGCGGTGTTGCCAGTCCTCGTCAGCTCCGCCGTCACTCTCCTCATTCGCGGCCGCTAGCCCGACCTGGTTCCCATAGACGTGCAGTTCGCGGAGAATGGCCGCGTTCCTGAGTTCTCGCCGGGCCGGATCGTTCGGGAAGCGGAGTCTGGCGAAGCCCACCAGCAGGTCCCGGTCGGGGTCCTCGTAACTGATGAAGTGCTCCGTCCCGCCGGCGACTTCGTACGTCAGGACGTCGCGTTCGATGCGCTGTGGATCCTCGTCGTTCATGCCGACCTCGCGACAGCGGATGCAGTCGCAGGTCCAGCCGTGCTCGTCCATCCGCTGGCGGGCGAGTTGCCTGAGGTTGGACTTCCAGACCCCGCCTTCGATGAAGTCGGCGGGGATATCCCGTTGGACACGCTGGAGGCGGGTGTACTTGGGAATCATCGACTTGATCTCGGCGACGAGTTCGGCGGCCTCGTCGTTACCCAGTGGCTCGTACTCGCCGCGGTGGTACATGTCGTAGGTCGCTGTCCCGCCGACCACCAGCGTCGGGTAGATCTTGAGGTAGTCGGGGCGCCACATTGGGTCCTCGAACAGGCGCCGGAAGTCCTCGCGGACCATTGCCTTCGACTGGCCGGGCTGGCCGGGCATCATGTGGAAGCCGACCTTGAACCCGGCGTCGCGAAGCCGACGGTTCGCGTCGATGGACTCCTGGACGCCGTGCCCCCGGTGCATCTCGCGGTTGATTTGTTCGAAGGTGGTCTGGACCCCGACCTCGACTTTCGTCCCCCCGAGCCGGAGCATCCGATTGATCTGTTCGGGGTCACACCAGTCGGGCTTGGTTTCGAAGGTCGTCGCCACGTTTCGGACCGTTGCGGTCTCGTTCTCCGAGATCACGTCCTGCAGGTACCTGAACTCGACGTCACCGGGATCGGGCGCGAAACTCTCGGTGTCGCTCGGCGCCGGCGAGTCTTCGGGGTCGAAGTCGTTCATCGCCTGGAGGGCGCGTTTGACGAACCACTCCTGATAATCGTGGCTTCGGGCGGTCATCGTCCCGCCCATGAGAATCAACTCGACTTTGTCCACTGGGTGGCCGATCTCGCGGAGTTGCGAGAGACGCAGGGTCACCTGGCCGTAGGGATCGTACTGGTTCTGCTCGGCCCGTGCGGCGGCCGGTTCGTGGCCGGTGTAGCTTTGGGCCGAGGAGAACTCCGAATCGGGACCCCCCGGACAGTACAGGCACTTGCCGTGAGGACAGCGCTCCGGCGAGGTCATGATCGCGACCGGCGAGACGCCCGAGGCCGTCCGGACCGGTTTCCGCCGGAGAACGGCTTCCACTTCCTCCCGGCGATCGGTGGGGGCGTACCCGATGATCGCCGAGTTTTTGGGGACTTTCGGCGCGGAATGCTCACGACAGGCCTCGAGTTTCGCGGACTCGACGTCCTCGCGCGAAATTTCGTCCTCGAGGATTCCCTCGACGACGTCCTCGCAGACGCGTTCGAAAGCGTTGGTTTCCGTGGGGTCGGCCCCGTGACTCATCGCCAATTGTTCGCGGACTGGTGGGGTTAAGGGTGTCGGACCCGGGACCACCTGGTCGATCCAGGCCGGTTCACCACGTCCACTTTGATATCCATTTATATACGAACCGGGCGGTATGGAGATACCCAACCGAACGCACATTGTATCGGCGTCCGTCAAGAGCAATCCGTAAAAACCCGGCCACGGCCATCATAGTAATAAACCAAGTTGTTCAATTTGCATCGAGTGGAATGTCGGCCGCTATTGAGATTCTGTACGTCGGGGCGGACGACGAATTTGCAGCCAACGTTGTCGACGTTCTAGAGGAGGACTGGGATGGCTGCCGCATCGATCTAACGGTTTTGCAAACCCAGGATGAGGGCGTCGAACGTGTTCGCGATGATTGCATTGATTGTGTCGTCAGCGAATACGAGCTGCCGGAGGGCGAGGGAGTTGACCTTCTGGGGACCGTTCGTGGTATTTGGCCGAATCTCCCGTTTATTCTCGCACCGGTCGACGGATCGGAAACGGTCGCGGCGCGAGCGGTGGCCGAGGATGTCACCCATTACGTCCCTCGCCGATCGAACGGAACGGACGCCGACCGACTCGCGGATCGGATCGAGATGGCGGTCAACGAATCGCCCGTCAGCCCGGTCCCGTCGATCGGTCCCGAGCAATATCGACTGCTAGTCGAGCAGAACCTCGTCGGTATCGGGATCGTTCAGGACGAGCGGTTCCGATATGTCAACCCGAAATTTGCCGAAATCCACGGCTATCGACAGGTGGAGCTGATCGGAGAGTCAGTGCTCGAACTGATTGCCGAGGAGGACGTCGAGCGTGCCAGGAGGAACCTCCAGCGTCGACGGTCGGGTGAGGACCCACATGACCGATACGTCATTACTGCCCAAACGAAAGACGGGACGGCGATCGAGGTGGAGTTGCAGTCACGCCGACTCGAGTACGAGGGCGACCCCGCTGTCATGGGGGTGGTTCGTGATGTGAGCGAACGCCGTGAGCGACAGCGAGAACTGGGTCGGTACGAGGCGTTCGTCGAACACTCGGGTGACGCGATCGCAGTCGTCGGAATGGATGGTCGTATCGAGTTCCTGAGCGAGGGCGGAAAAACGGAGGCCGGGTACGACCCGGACGAGTTGATCGGGGAACAGGTGTACGAGTACGTTCATCCAGAGGACAGGGAGAAACTAGCGGATCGACTGGCCTCGATCATCGATTATCCCGAGACGTCCGTCACCGCCGAGTACCGGTTCCGTCGCCCCGACGGCGGCTGGGCGTGGATCGAGTCCCGGGTTGTCAACCGACTCGACGATCCCGCGATCGACGGAATCCTCATGAACACCCGGAATGTCGACGAGCGCAAAGCAAGGGAAGCGAGTCTGGAACGCTACGAGACGGTCGTCGACCACCTCAGAGAGGCGGTCTGGATGCTCGACGAGGACGGCCGCATCGAATTTATTAACGAGTACTTGGCCGACGTGCTCGACGTTTCGGAGTCGGCGATAACTGGCGAACCAATCGCTGAGGTCCTGGTTGATGCTGATGTGTCGTTCGATAGTCGTGAGAACGGTGAGGCTCGAACCGTGGTCAAACGGCTATTCCCGGACGCTCCGGGCGGGGAAGTCCGCGACGTAGTGCGCCTTTTCATCGACGGCGAACGGGTCGTGTTGGACATCAAAAACGTCTTGCTGGAGGGACCGGACGGGAACCACGTGATCGGGGCGGCTCGAAACGTCACCGAACGGGAGGCCCTCCAAACCCGACTTCGGGTCTACGAACGAGCGATCGAAGGGTCGACCGACCTGTTCGCTGCAATCGACCGGAACCGGGAGTACATTTTTGCCAACCAGGCCTACTGCGAGTACCACGGCGTCGATCCGGAGTGGGTCGTGGGCCGGTCCGTGGACGAGGTACTGGACGAGGCGCTCATTGATCGCATCGACGAGTATATCGAACGAAGCTTCGCGGGCGAAGAAGTCCACTACGACGTGACACGGATACACCCGGATCTGGGAGACCGCCATCTCGACGTTCGGTATTATCCGGTAACGACTCCAGATTCCGAGTCCCATATCCTCGTCGCAGCAATGCGGGACGTGACCGAACGGAAGCGTCGCGAACAGCGAGTGACGGCGCTGCACGAGGCTGCCACCGACATCGCGGCTGCCGATCTCGAAACCGAGGTGTATCGGGCGCTGGTGAATGCCGCGATCGACGTTTTGGAGTTCGACTTCGCGATTGCTGATGCGGAGCGTGACGGCGTGTTAGTCCCCCAGGCAATGACGGAGAACCTCTCTCAGGGTGGGTATTACGAAGAAACGTCGCTCGAAGACGATAACACCCTGGCTGCCCGGGCGTACAATCAGGACGACACGATCCTGACGAACGACCTTCGCGAACAGGACGTCGCCCCCGCAGATTCCGAGTATCGGTCCATCCTGACGGTTCCAATTGGGGGTTTCGGCGCGTTTCAAGCGGGGTCCCGAGAAGTCGATGCATTCGACGAGACGGATCGCGCCTTGACCGAAATCCTCGTCGGTCACGCAGTCGAGGCACTCACGCGCCTGGAGCAACGCCAGGAGTTGCAGGCCCGGCGCGAGGCGCTCGAACGCGAAAACGAACGGCTCGATCGCTTCGCCAGCGTCGTTTCCCACGACCTGCGGAACCCCCTCACGGTCGCCAATGGGCAACTCGAACTAGCCCGCGAGTCGTGTGAATCGCCGCGTCTCGACGAGATCGAAACCTCGCTGACGCGTATGGAGGCCATGATTCAGGACCTTCTGGCCATGGCGCGAGAGGGCCAGATCGTCGACGACGGGGAACTGTCTCCCGTCGATCTTGATGCGATTGCCCGGGCCGCCTGGAAGCAGGTATCCACCTCCAAAGCAGAACTCGTTGCCGAGTCGGGACTGGACGCCGTCGCGGACTCGGACCGCGTCAAACACGTGTTCGCGAACCTCTTCCGAAATTCGATCGAACACGGTTTCCCAGATAATCCCCCTGGCGCCGAAGACGGATCGGCCGGTTTGACGGTGCGCGTCGGCGCCCTGTCGGACGAGGATGAGACGGGCTTTTTCGTCGAGGACGACGGGATCGGCATTCCTGAATCGGATCGTGAACCGGTATTTGACCCCGGTTATTCGACCGACCCCGAAGGGACTGGTTTCGGACTGATGATTGTGAAGGATGTCGTCAATGCCCACGGCTGGACGATTCGGTTGACCCAGAGCGAGGACGGTGGGGCTCGATTCGAGATTTCCGACGTGGAGATCGCATAATTAGCCCTCGGCGGTATGCTTTGGTCCACCCGTCGAAAACGGTCGATCCGTTGAGAAACCGGCCAAAATCAGCCGAGGCGTTCTGCGACGGCGGCGACCGTCGCGTCAAGGACGGTGTCGCGTTCACCGACGACGAATTCGAGTCGCCCGTCGCGCCCGCCGACGACGTCGACACCCGCGTTGGGCGCCCGTTCTTGGACCGCATCGCCCAGGTCTCGAATGTCGATTTTTCCAGTCGTTCGGAGGTGCAATTCGTCTTCGTCGACGCCGATCGTCACCAGTGGCGGTTCGACCTCGTCACGCTTGCCCCGATGTACCTCGTCAAGGGTCAGTGACGTCGGTGGGAAGTCGAATCGATGGGTGAACGCGTCTGTGTCGAGGACGGCGAAGGTGACGCCCCGGGCCTCTCGCGTCGAGAGGTTGTGCTCGACCGTATCGAGTTCGGCGTCGAGTTTCTCACGGAACTGCTCGCTGACGTGCCCGGCGAGGTCGCGGTCCTGATCGAAGAGGATGTCGCTCACCAGTTCCCGCTTGTCCTGGTAATGCTGGTAGTAGGCCTCCAGTGCGATTGCCTCGCGAAGCGTGGTGACAGTGTCGGAGTCCACGCCCGCGGCCGCCGCGAGTTCGGCGTATTCCTCCGGCGCTCGGTCCCAATAGCTGACTGCTGGCAGGTGACGGACGTCTTCGCGGGCGTCGTCGTTCGCGAACGCGGCGACGTTGGCGGCCAGGGCAGTCGCGGTTGCGTCGTCACCGTCCTCCTCGAGGTGCGGATTTACCACCAGCGTCGATTCTTCGACGAGCGTTTCGTCGGGTACCGACGCGTCGATAACGATCCGATCGACGCCGTACACATCGAGCAAGCCGAAGCCACGACGCGACCGTTCCGTGTTCCCGGCGTCGACCAGCACGACGAGCGGGAGTTGTTCGCCGTGACGATCACGACTTTCGAGCATGTCAGTGACGTCATCCGTGGCCACGTCCATGTCGTAGACGCCGTCCGGGAGTGGACGGCGTTCGAAGAAGTGATACACGGCGTCCTCGTTGGCGTGTTCCTCTCGGACGAGCGGCAGGACGGCTCGCTCGATGGCGGCACCCGCGACGTAACCATCGGCGGTCCCGTTGTGGCGAATGACGACCGGCCGCCCTTCCATCACGGCCCGCCGGAGTGCCGTCGCGGCGTCGACGATGGAGTCGCGGACCAACTCCGTCGTGGGATGGTCGGTCAGGAGGGAGCCGTCGTCCGGCCGGGCTTCGGCCTCGATGGCCTCCTCAAGCCGCGTCGTGACGCTATTTCGTTCCTCCCCCTCCAGCACGACCAGTGCCTCGGTTTCAACCTGGACCTGGCCACGTCGCCGTTCCGCTTCGCCGTCGAGACGGACGACGTCATCGATCTCGACGTCCGGGTAGGCCCTGACGCCGGCGTCTTCGAATGCAGCGCATTCTATGGTACCGGACTCGTCCCGAAGTTCGAATACCGTCGGCCCGCTCGTCTGCTGGATGCTGATAATTTCACCTTCGAGGCGCACCGTTTTGCCGATATGGTCCTCGAGGTTTTCCGTTTCGACGCGGTTCAACGCTCCCGACTCGGCCGTCCCAGCGACCGCGACTGCGCTGCCACCACCGTCGCTACTTGCGGGTTCGCTGGCGCGAGGCCCGCCCGCCGTCTTTGAAGCGGTGCCCGAGCCGCTTCCTGTCGACGTCTCTTCGGAAGCGCTGTTCGCTTCCGTCCCCTGTGTTGGGGCAGGCGATTCTGTCGGCTCATCGTTCTCGGCGGTTTCGGCGACACCTGATTCTTCGTCTTCCGGGAGCCGATCACCGCTCTGGTCGTCGATCAGCGCCCCCCGGAACTCGTCTTTGGACTGTCGGATCGACCAGCTGAGATCGACGTTGCCGTTGTCCCTGATGTCGGTAACCTGCACGGACACGTTATCGCCCGGTTCCCATTCGAGGGCATCCAGCCGCACGTCCAGTTCGCTCTGGTGGAGCAACCCGGTGACGCTGTCGCCAACGTCGACGAACACGCCGAAATCGGCATACCCGTCTACAGTGCCTCGGTAGTATCGACCAGGCGTGAGCTGGTCGGGTCGATTACCGACGAATTCGAAGACGACGTCCTCTTCGTGACTGCTACAGATGTGGCCGTCAACTGTCTGGCCACAGATGATACACGAACCCATTTGACCGGAGAAAAGAGACCGCGCCCTAAACGGTTGTCGAAACGCTTGCGAGGGAAATTCCACAGATTTGTTCTACTTCGAGCGTTGGGCCGCTGAGGTGTTCCCCGAGTCCTCTTTTGCTGTTTCTGGGACGTCCGAGGAGGACTTCTTCGGCATCGTCTCCCACTCTTCTCGGTCGTGGGCGGGATCGAGCCACAGGGCAACGATATTGCGGACCTCCTGGACGGTTCGGGTGCCGTCGATGCGCTCGCCGATCAGTCGCGGCATGGCCTTGCTCGGGACGTCCGTCCGTTCGAACGCGACCAGTCCGTCGAGAACGTCGACCACCTCCACGCAGGCACAGAACCCATCGGTGCCCGCGACCTGAAGATGGGTCGTCTCGTCGGGCATCGCCGCTGCGTCGATCAGTTCGAGCACCGGAATCCCGGCCCAGACTCCCCGCGTGACGTCGCCTGACGCGCACTTGATAACGCTCCGCCGTTCCTCGACCTCGAAGCCAGCCTCGTCCCATTCTGGAACGGGGATCGAGACGGACTCCTCACCGACCACCGTCACCATTAGGTCGCTTCGGCCACGAGATCGAGGCGTCATTTTTTCACTCGAGTTCGAGGCCGTCGTTGGTCTCGACGTGTGCTTTCAAGCCACCGTCTTGGAGGATCGTCATCATCACGGCAGGTAGTGAATCGATCCGGATAGTTTCATCGGTCGTCCGGTTCTCGACGACGCCCTCGATGAGGTCCACGCGGAGATCGTCCCCCTCCGAGATCCCACTCGTATCGCACGTGACGATCGGGAGGCCGACGTTGACGGCGTTTCGATAGAAGATCCTGGCGACCGAGTCGGCGATCACTGCCGAGACGCCCACACGCTCGATGATCGCGGGTGCGTGCTCCCGGGAGGATCCCTGGCCGAAGTTCTCGCCGGCAACCACGAAGTCGCCGGGTTCCATCGCCGCCATGAATCGGTCCTCGGTGGTCTGCAGATCGGCGTCCTCGAGGGTGTGTTCGGCCAGGCGGTCGAGGTCGGACCGCAGGTCGAAGTACCGACCCGGGGCGATCAGATCCGTCGAGACCCCATCGCCGACGTACCACGTACTGCCCTCGAGGTTCGAGAGGTCCCGGTCCAGGGTCTTGCCCCGCTCGACTTTCGCGGCGAGATCCGCTTCGCTCATGCCTCGATCACCTCTCGGGGATCGGTGATCTCGCCACGGATCGCGCTTGCGACGACGGTTGCGGGACTCCCGAGGTAGACGTCGGCGTCGGGATTACCGAACCGCCCCTTGAAGTTGCGGTTGTTGGCGCCGATGGCGTTTTCGCCGTTCGCCAGCGCGCCCTGGTGGCCGCCATAGCAGATGCCACACCCGGGGGTATTGATGGCCGCCCCTGCCTTACTAAACGTCTCCATGAGGCCGTTCTCTATCGCCTGTTCGTAGACCTCCCGCGAGGCGGGGTTGACGATCAGGCGCGTGTCCGAATGGAGCTCGTAATCGTGTGCGGCGATGATCTCGGCGGCGATCTTCAGATCCTCGTAGCGGGCGTTCGTACAGG
>JBKEGM010000029.1:0-15600 GCA_046710005.1 Natrialbaceae archaeon | reverse complement strand
CCTCGAGGCATGCCGGGCCTGTGCCGAGGATTACGGCGTGGCCGAGGACCTGGAGGATCTGGGCATCGCGGTCGAGTACATGGGCGACCCACTCACGAACTACCTCAAAGACGAGTCCACGAAGGTCGTGGAGTTGTGACCGCCACCGAGGGAATGGGAACGAAGTTCATCCGGGAAAACAGTCGTCTCCTTCTCGGACTCCTGAAGGAACGGTACGAAATGAGAAAACGTGGAAAAATAATGCCTTGAAATTTTACTAATCTATATTATTATCATAAAAATAATTTTTAAGGGAGAGTAAACTCTGTCCTCGAAGATGCCGAGGGGAAACGTCAGAAGCAGGGGTTACTGGTGCCGAAACTGTCCAAACGAGGCCCTCAGGCCCGTTACTCGCAATGGGTCTCGTAAGTGGAGAGCGAACACTGGATGACAGGGACGGCTGGGTTCAAAGAGCGGACCAATCGGAGCAGAAACACAAATCATCACCGGTAGCGACGATCACCAAACCTTGGCGGCTAAAATCGTGATCCGTTGAAAATCACGCCATAAGGCCATTGTAAAAATACGTCATTCATCGGATTGGTCACCGGAAACTGTCCAACAACCACACCGAAAGGGGTTCGGCGTCGAATACAGAAATCACCAGGGATGAAATACGTAAACGAAGGAGGTTTGAGACCTCAATCGGAAGATCATACGTGCGTTGATCTGACGGGGGATAACCCGGCAATTGGTAGAATTATTATATTTGAATAATAGCTATTTTCCTTATATTTTAATTTGATACAAGAGACAGCGATGGTGCTCAAAGACGGTTCCGGGTGCTGGAAGCCCATCCAACCGACCAGACGAAATTCTGGACCACCAGACCTCAGAGTATTCACCGACCCGAACCACATCCACGGCTGGTCGTCGAGTTTCCCCCAGTGAGAAAATTGTCGGAGGACAGATTCCGAAAATTTGTTATTATTTATAATGCTAGAATACATCCGATTAAACGGGGAAGAAGACATGGCCACCGAATCCGCCGAAGAACACGGGGAATCACACACTTCAGACGAAATGGAAACCGATCTCGAAGAGAACGTGGCCGCCGCGCTAACATACGTGTTGGGATTCGTCTCGGGAATCATCATGTACTTTGTCGAGTCCGAGAATACGACGGTCAGGTTTCACGCCGTCCAAAGCATCGTCGTTTTTGGAGGGCTATTCGTCCTTACGATGGTATTAGGCTTCTTCAACATCTTCATCTCGGCAGCGGGTTCCGCGGGTGGGACAGGAATTTCCGTCGTGTTTGGATTGATTAGCGGCCTCGTCGGACTCGTAACCCTGCTGGTGAGACTCGCAATGCTGGTCCTCTGGATTTACCTGATCGTGCGTACCTATCAGGAAGAAAATCCACGACTTCCAGTGGCGGCGGGTATCGCCGACGGATACGTCTGATTGGCCCGGGAATGCCCGATGGGGCGCCGGGAAAGCGCCCACGTCGGGTTTCGAGTCTGGGTGCCCCTGAATTGGATGAACCGAAATTCCTTGTAAACGCTAGCAATATTGCTAGATACACCGAAATTATTGTATCCCCGGTGGGTGAAGGGCGTTTGTAGCTATGGAACAAGCGAACCCATTCGAGAGCATGCAGGAACAGGTCCGGGACGCTGCGGAGTACCTCGACGTCCCAGAGGATCTCCAGGAACGCCTCCTTTACCCGGAGCGTATCCTGGAAGTGAACCTGGTAGTCGAGATGGACGACGGGTCATTGGAACGGTTCAAAGCGTTCCGGTCCCAGTTCAACGGCGATCGCGGTCCCTACAAGGGCGGCATTCGCTATCACCCCGGCGTCAACCGCGATGAGGTCCGAGCACTCTCGGGGTGGATGGTGTACAAGTGCGCCACAGTTGACATCCCCCTGGGCGGCGGGAAGGGCGGCATCGTCATCGACCCGAGCGAATATAGCGAAAAAGAACTCGAAAGAGTCACTCGGGCCTACGCCGCGGAAATCCGACGATTAATCGGGGACACGAAGGACATCCCGGCCCCCGACGTGAATACCGGTCAGCAGGAGATGAACTGGATCAAGGACACGTACGAACTGCTCGAGGACACCAGGGAACCGGGCGTCGTCACCGGGAAAGCCCTGGAGAGCGGCGGGAGCGAAGGCCGCGTCGCGGCGACCGGACGATCGACGGTTCTCGCCGCGAGGGAGGCGTTCGACTACCTCGACATGGACCTCGATGGCGCGACAGTCGCCGTCCAGGGATACGGGAACGCCGGGTGGATCGCCGCGAAACTCATCGACGAGATGGGTGCCGACGTGGTCGCGGTCAGCGACTCTTCGGGCGGCATCTACAAGGAATCGGGCTTCGACCCGGTTGCGGTAAAGGACGTCAAGCGCGAGGCCGGATCGGTCGTCGACTTCCAGGACTACGACGAGGACGTCACCAACGAGGAACTCCTGACGATGGACGTCGACCTCCTCATCCCGGCGGCGCTTGAAAACGCCATCGATGCCGAGATCGCTCGGGACGTGCAGGCGGACATCATCAGCGAGGCGGCCAACGGTCCCCTCACGCCCGACGCCGACGACGTCCTGATGGACAAGGACGTCCTCGTGGTTCCGGACATCCTGGCCAACGCGGGCGGCGTGACCGTCTCCTACTTCGAGTTGGTCCAGAACCGGTACGGATTCTACTGGGACGAGAAGACGGTCAACGAGCGGTTGGAGAAAACCATCGTCGACTCTTTCGACGCTACTGTCGACGCCTACGAGGAGTACGAACCGCCGAACATGCGGACCGCAGCCTACATCAACGCGATCGATCGGGTCCTGACGTCGTTCGATCAGGCCGGCGCCTGGCCCTGATCGACCGATTCAACCGGCGCTAACCGCGTTGATTCGGGGGTCACCCGATATTTCGTTGGTGAACTACCCCGCCCTACTCGTCGCCTTCGGCGACTCCTTGAGGGCGGGCTTCCTGATTCCACGACCTGTCGATTGTCGAAGATCGAGCGAAATCCAGATTCAGCCAGCCGTCAGGGGGTGATCTCGGGTCTCCAGGTTCTTCTGTTCCTCGGAGATTGAAGAGTTGCCACCGGTCGGGGCGTGACCACCGGCTTACCGTCGGTCGTCTACGTGCGGATACGACTGAGCGTCCCCTGTCGACTTCCGGGCCAGGACCGTCGCCAGGGCCGTCGCGCGATCGTCCCCCTCGTAGGTTTTCTCCTCATAGTGGAGGACGGTCAGACCCATACAGGCACGGAGGAGTTCGTTCGCGGCGAACCGATAGCGGTCCGTGCTTGGGCCCCTTGGAGCATCGTCGGTCGTCCGAAGGTGGGCCTCGTAGAAGAAGACGCCACCCGGCGCCAGTGCAGCGTGAAGGTCCTGGAGGCGGTCGACGAATCGATAGAAGCTGATGGCGATCACGTCGTAGGTCTCGCGGGGGAAGACGAACTCGCTTGCGTCGGCCTGGATCCACTCGATTTGTTCCTCGATTCCGCGCTCAGTCGCTGCTTCCCGGGCGATTTCGATCCCGACCCGCGACTGATCGACGGCGTCGACTTCGTAACCGTGCTCGGCGAGAAAGAGCGCGTTCCGGCCGGTCCCGGCCGCCACGTCGAGGGCTCGCCCATCGGGGAATGCATGAAGGTGGTCCCGGAGGACGGGCGACGGATCGGGCGCCACCGGATAGTCACCCTCGCTAAAGCGTTCGTCCCAGTCGGTCATAATTGGGGACATGACGGCCGAGGTGAAAAGTCTCGCTCCCAATGACCGAGGGAAGCAGACTCTCCCGGCAGTCCGCACTGGATCAATCTCACGACAACAAAACGGAACCGTTTGCGAGCAACAATATCGATGACCGTGAAACGCCACTATCGGACGTCTCCGGCACTCCTATGTCGGTCGCGTACGAAGTGGGGACCGTGTCAGAAGACGCGACGCTCGACGACTTCTTCGGGGATGGGGACGGGGAATCCGACAGGGCCGAGAGGAAGCGTTCGCCCCCAGGGAGCGACGGAGACGAGGGGCAAGACGATGGCAGGGGCGATGACGACGGAGTCGATACGGGGCCCAATATGGGAAGAGCCGATAGGTTCGATGCCACCGTTCAGTGGACGCCGCCCGGCACCACCTGTAGCGACTGTGGTGCAACGGTCCAACGACGCTGGGCAGACGATCAACGGGACGAGGAAGCCCTGACTGCAGGAGAGGAAGAGAATGAGGGGGAATCTCGCTTCGTGTGCCGGAATTGTAAAAATTGGTGAAAGAACGGTCGGAGACCCAAGGAGTTCGGCGATCAGGCTTGCTGAACGGGATTTCGGTTCGCGGGTGGACACCCTTGATTCGACTTCATATACGGTGATCGGTGACAAACAGCAACGTTACATAGCTTGGGCCGTTAGGGAGGGGTGATGAAATTGAAATTGGGGTCGTCGGCTTGTCTGCTTGTGATTGACAGACATTCCGGGGCTCCCAAAAAACGCAGCTGAATCCCCGTTCAAGCTGTCATTTAAAAACAATCCATCACCGCGATAACATGACAGACGCTAACACCTCCGAGTCGGCAAGTCGACGTGGTCGTCCAGCAAATCAAGAACCCGAAGAAACCCTCTCGACCGAAGAAGTCGGGACAGTCACCCGCGAAGTAATTGACAACGTCGAGTCGGTCATCGTTGGCAATCATCCGGTGATCGAACACGTCCTCACCGCCTTACTTGGACGGGGCCACGTGCTCCTCGAAGACGTCCCCGGCGTCGGCAAAACCATGCTCGCCAGGGCCGTCGCGACCTCGTTCGATTGTACATTTAAACGGGTCCAGTTCACCCCTGACCTCCTCCCCTCGGATATCACGGGAGTAAACGTATTCAACCAGAAAACCCGAGAGTTCGAGTTCCAACCGGGGCCCGTGTTCGCCAACATCGTCCTTGGCGACGAGATAAACCGTGCGCCGCCGAAGACCCAGAGCGCACTCCTTGAAGCGATGGAAGAAGAACAGGTAACTGTCGACGGCGAAACCCGGGCGCTCCCGGAACCGTTCTCGGTCATTGCGACCCAGAATACCGTCGAACCGAACCGAACCTACGAACTCCCCCTGGCCGAGGTCGACCGGTTCATGAAAAAGCTCCACCTCGGGTACCCGAGTTCGACCGAAGAGGCAGACATGCTGGATCGAACGGTCGGACGCCACCCGATCGAGAGGCTCGAACCGGTAGCAGACGTCGAAACCCTCCAGAAAGCACGCGATGCGGCGGCCGACGTAACGATCAAGGAACCGGTCCGAAATTACGCCGCCGAGTTGACAGGGTACACCCGCAACCATGCCAAACTGGGCGTTAGTCCCAGAGGGACCATCTCCCTCCTCAGAGCGGCCCAAGGGCGGGCGCTCCTCAATGGCCGTGGCTACGTAATTCCAGACGACGTGAAGGAGGAGGCCGTCGCGGTCCTGAGCCACCGGATTCGCGTCGCCGAGGGCGGCCAGACGTCGGCCGGCACTGAGATCGTCGAGGACGCGCTCGAACGGGTTCGCGTCGAATAATCCCATGCACCTTACGCGACGCGGTTATGGGGTCGTGGCCATCATTATCGGGGGAATCACGCTGAGTTACCTGTACGGTCCGCGATCGCTCAACGCCATCGTCGCCCCGTTAGTCGTCGCACTGGGCGCCGCCTACGTGCAGTTACGACGTGCCGAACCAGCCAGCGTCGAGCGAACAGTTCCCGACGACGGATTCGTGGGCGATGCGATTCCGGTTCATCTCCATCTCGAGAGCGATCAATCGATGATGGCCCACGTAATCGACCAGGTCGATTCCGGACTCGATGGAATCGGAAACGACGTCGAAACGACGATCGGTTCTTCGAGCGACCTCCAGTACGAGGTAGAAATCGAGCGGCGTGGCCGGCGAACGGTCGGACCGGTAACGATTGAACTCACCGACGTGCTCGGCCTCCTGGGGAAAACCTTCAGACGGAAGAAAACCGATCAATTCCTGGCCTATCCAAAGGTGTACGATCTTGCCGGTGCGACCCGCTACGAACTCGATCTGATGGCTCAGGATGCATTACAGCACAGTCGCGAGGAATTCGACCGCCTCCGGGAGTACGATCGGGGCGACTCCCTTCGGGACGTTCACTGGAAGTCGAGCGCCAAACGGCCAGACGAAGATCTGATCGTCGAGGAGTTCGTCGCCGAGGAGGATCTCGGATCGATCACGATCCGGGCCGAGGCAACTGACGACGGTAGCGAGGCAATGGCCTCGGCCGCCGCAAGCCTCGGACTGTACTTCCTGGACCGTGGGCTCGATGTCGGGCTAGTCGTCCCGGATGGGCGACTGCCCGAGCAGTCAGGTGGGGCTCACCGCCTCTCCCTGCTTTCGCTCCTGGCCCTGACTGATGCCGGTCATGCGAATGGCGGCAAACCTGGTGACCTCCACGTATACGGCGACTTTAACGGCGCCTCGATCGGACGAGACGGGCGAGAGGTGCCGTTCAGCGACCTGGTGACGACGGAATTCGGGGGCCAGCGCCGCCCGACGATCGTCACCTCGTCCATGAATCGGGAATCGGGACTGGAGGTGGAGGCATGAGTACCGTGACCGAATCGGTCGACACAACTGCCGAGGCGGACTCGGCAAAGAAATTCCGCTGGCTCGCACTGACCGGTGCACTAATCCTGGCAGTGTCGCACGTGCAGGTGCTGTACGACGTCGCAACGATCGTCGGCGCCGGCCAGAACCAACTGCTCCTCACTGTCGGGATGACTATCGTCGCCGCGACAATCCTCTCGCGATACGTCCGGGAACGGATCGCGTTCTGGATCGCCCTCGTGCTCGGGGTCGTCGGCACCGTGTTCTACCTCTCTTCGATTCCAGGGGGTCTAGGGTTGCTATTTGGGGCCACTGACCGACTCGTGGTCGATTCGATATCGCTGCTGACCGGGTTCCCGATCCGACGAATTCAGAACGTCGACATTTGGATAACGGCGTACACCCCGGCGCCTCTGTTCCTGGGGTGGTTCCTCGCACTCCGTCGGCGGTACGGCCCGAGCGTCGCCGTCGGCGGGATTGCGCTTGGGATCTTCGTCCTGACGGGCGACGCGGGACTCAAAACGGCACTCGTGGGAACGCTCGGAGCCCTCGCAGCAATCGGGTTCGGCGAACTCGAACGTCGGGACGGAGACTTTGACCAGGCCGATGTGTTGGCGGTTACATTTGCCGTCATAATCGTGGTCACGACGACGGTCCCACTGGTTCCGGGCGGGACGTCGAACCCGCTGTTCCTTTCACAGGCCGGTGGTGACGGTGGTGCCGGCCCAGGCGGTCCGTCGCCAACCCTCGAGGCGAGCCTGACGGACGCTCCGGCCGAAACAACCATTCGTGGCCCGATCCGTCTCTCGCCCGAAGTCCGGTTCTCCGTCACCGCCGAGGAACCCGCCTACTGGCGGGCTGGCGCGTACGATCGGTTTTCCGGTCAAAGCTGGATCCGGACCGGTGACGCACAGGAGTATGTCGGTGGCCGACTGGCCAGGCCACCGGGCAAGACCAATCTTGTTTCCCAGTATTTTACGATGGAAAGTAAGATGTCGGTCATGCCAGCCGCCGCAACGCCGATCGAGGTAGACGGCCAGGCTGCCACCGACGCGCTCGTGGATGCACATCAGGTGTTGCGCCCGAGCAAACCGCTGCAAGAGGGAACGACGTATTCGGTCAAGAGCGCGGTTTACGACGGTAACCTGGATACACTGCAGGATGTCACCCAGGACGACCCGCCGTCGATCAGGAATACCTATACGCAGGTTCCATCAGGGATTTCCGGCTCGTTCCGCGACCGGACCGAGCGAGTCGTCGGTGACGCGGACGGCCGACTCGAAACGGCGATCAGAATCGAACGTCATCTCGAGAACCGGAAGGACTACTCACTGAACGTGACCCGTCCCGATGGAAACGTGGCGGACGCCTTCCTCCTCCGGATGGATGAGGGCTATTGCGTCTATTACGCGACGGCCATGACGATGATGCTTCGGACAGAAGGGATACCAGCTCGGTACGTCGTCGGGTATACGCCCGGTCAACAGGTCGGGGACAATGAGTGGGTCGTCCGAGGTCTCAATTCCCACGCCTGGGTCGAAGTATACTTCCCGGAGGTCGGCTGGATCAAGTTCGATCCAACGCCAGGCGGGCCTCGCGAATCCACAGAATACGAGCGTGTCCAGTCAGCCCGGGAATCTGGCGATGGTAACGTGGACACAGACGAGAGCCTGGACGCTCCGCTGACGCCAACTCCGACTCCGACGCCCGAGGGCCCAGATAACCAGACCACAGGAAGTCCTGACGGCCCTGATGAACAGGTGAACCCGTTCGACCAGATCGAAACCCAGGACACGGTGAACGGTACGTTCGCCGAGGTGGGCCCAGCGAACGACGGCAGCGGAATGCCGTCGCTTCCGTCGCCACAGGACGCCGCGTTTGGTATCGCCCTCCTGGGTGGACTCGCCGCGGCGGCCCACCGGTCCGGACTCATGGGGCGGGTCATCCGCATCGTTCGGTTGTACTGGCAACCACGTCGGGAACCCGATGAGGACGTTGAACGGGCGTTCGAGCGCTTCGAATTGCTCCTGAATCGGTCGGTCAGACCCCGGCGCGATGGGGAAACCCCCAGGGAGTATCTCAGGCGGATGCGGATGTTGGCCAACATTGGCGATAACGTGAATCGAATCGCCACCCTCTACGAACGCGCCCACTATGGCGATGGGGTGTCACAAGAGGAAGCCGACGAAGCCGTCGACATCGTGAACGAAATCGTCGGGGAACGGACCTCGTGGTGGGGTCGGTTCCTGTACCGGTCCTGACGCACCGATCACCCCACCGCCGTGGGTTTATACGGTTCCAATCCTACCCTGCGGACATGCATGTGGAATTCAAGTTTTTTGCGACCTACCGCGAGGCTGTCGGGCAAAAGCACCTGGACCGCTCCTATGAAGGGGCCGGGGTAACGGCCGAAGAAATCCTGGTGGATCTCGAGGCAGAGTACGAGGACCTCGGTGGGTCGCTCCTTGAGGACGGTAACGTCCGATCGCAGGTGAACGTCCTGGTCAACGGGCGTGACGTGGCCCACATCGACGGGGTGGAAACCGTCCTCGAGGACGGGGACACGGTGAGCATCTTCCCGCCGGTGGCTGGGGGATGACGACCGCCGAACGCTCCTTCCGGGGGATTTCGGTTCGCCTGGCGGCGGAGTATCTGCGGGATCTGGGCGGTCGGGTCGTTGAACCCACTGGGATCGATCCCGAGGAGCCGATCGACGGCGAGGCCCTCTCCGAACCGGTCGTCATGGAAGGGAAGAATTGGCGTGTCCGACTGACCTCGGAGAGCGTTGCTATCGGCCCATCGTTGACTCTAACCGAGGTGTCGGTCGTCTTTGAGGAAGAGGAACCCGGCGACGCACAAGGGACTACATCCGACCTGGACGACCTCGTCGAGCGGTTTGCTCAAAAAGCTGTCAGAGCTGGGGGATGAGTCGGGGGTCTTCCGGCAGACATCTCGGGAAATTTGAAGGCCATTCGGCGACATGTGCTCGCCAATCGGCCAATCGACGCTGCCCGTCTGTCACAATCCTGCCTAGTGGAGGAGCGAAAGGCAAAACCAGCAATCAGGCAGTTTAGAGTCGCCGTTCGAGAAAGTCACCCATCAACTCGAACGCCCGAATTTTCTGCGAAACGTCGGTCGATCCATGACCTTCCTGGGCGAGTTCCTCGTACTCGAAGTCCACGCCCTCGGTCCAGTCCCGACGTTCTTCCAGCGCCTCCTTGAACCGCCGGGCCTGTGATATCGGGCACCGCGGGTCGTTCACGCCGTGAATGACGAACACCGGAGCGTCGATGTTCTCGACGTGCGTGATCGCGCTTCGGTTCGCCCAGCGGTCGGTATTCTCCTCCGGGTCTCCGAGTTGCTGTTCGAGCATCGATTGGAAGTGCGGCATCGACTCTTCATAGAGGGATGGCAAGTCGGTCATGCCGATCCAGGCGACTCCAGTGGTCCACAGCGACGGGTAGGTGACCAGTTGCATATACGCCGAGTAGCCACCGTAGGACCCGCCGAACACGGCGATCCTGTCCTCGTCGATCCAGTCCTGCTCGCGCAGCCACATCGCGCCACGGGCGATGTCAGCCTGCTCGCCGCCACCCCAGTCGCCCAGGATGGCCTGCTTGAACTCGCGCCCTCGTCCGGTCGAACCGCGGTAGTTGGGCTGAAGGACCGAGTAGCCCTTACTGACGAGGAACTGCGCATAGAGGTCGAAGGCCTTCGAGGAGCGGCCGTGCGGGCCACCGTGAACCATCACGACCGCCGCCGACGGACGCTCGCCGGAATCGTACAGCAAAGCCCCGATTTCTCGCCCGTCGATCGACCCGTAGGTAACGTACTCGGCTGCCACGAACGCGTCGGGATCCACGTCGCCGTATTGCGCCGCCAATAGGACCTCGAATTCGTCGGTAGCAAGATCGTACCGGTAGAGTTCCGTGCGCCGGTCACTGGTGGTATGTCCAAAGAGCATCGTCGTCTCGTCGACGAACGTCGCGTCGGGAACATGCGGAAGAGTGGCGACCCCCTCATCGACGTCGAGTTCGTGGGATTCGCCGCTTTCGACGTCGTAGACGACGGGCATGGTCGCGCCCTCCCGCTGTCGAGTAGTGATGACCCGGCGACCGTCCGGCGAAACAGCGTCGGCCATTTCCTCGGTTTCGCCGTCGCTCACCCACTCGACGTCGTCGCTTTCCAGGTCGTAGATCCCCACTCGCGAAAGGTCGTCGGCGTTATCGTCGATCAGGAGGCGTCTTCCGTCCGGGAACCAAGCGTGGACACCGGCTTCCGATCCATCCTCGCCGATTTCCAGCCGACGTTTCTCGCTCCCGTCGGCCCGCATGACGTACCCGTCCCGGTTGTGCAGTTGTTCCGATTCATTGGCGACGTAGGCGACGCGGTCGTCATCGGGGCCGAATAGCCCTCCATGGAACGGCTGTTCGTAGTCAGTCAGTTGTTCCTTGCTCCCGCTATCGCGGTCGTACCGGTAGCAGTTCATCTGTTCGCCCTCGTCGCTCCCGTAGAGCAGGTAGCGGCCGTTCTCGCTCACGTCGTAGAGAATCGCCTGGCCGTCGACCTGGACGACCACTTCGTGGTCGCCATCACGCGTCATTGCGTGCAGATCGTTTTGCTCGTTTCCCTCATCGTCCAGGTGGAAGTAGACCCGGTCGTCGCTCCCACCCCACGCGTGAGGCCAGCGCGCGGATCGGGGGACCTCGCCGTCGCTCCACCGCTCGAAATCGCCGGTATCAAGGTCGAGGGTGTAGAGTTCGTTGCGGCCGGTTTTGTCGTAGTAGAACGCGACCGCAGTCCCGCTCGGTGAAACGGCCGGGTGATAGAACTCGGGGAGGCTGGCGAGTTCCTCCGGGTCGATATCCTGGAGTGTCGATGGGCTGTTGGACATGTCGTCAGCGTTAGTGACGCCGTAGAAAAAGGTTGTCAAACGATTGCTGACTGCGGGAGACCGAAACGATGAGACGTGTCAAGTGCGGCGCCCGGGTAACAGTCGATGACCCGATCAGTCGTCAGCCGTCGCGCCGCCCTCACTGACGCCCGTCCCGGGACCGATGTCGATTTTAAGATCGGCGAGTTTCTCGTCGGGCACGACGCCATCGACCCAGCCGCGAGCCTCGTAGTACTCGTTCTTCAACTCGTCCAATTCGACCAGTTCGCCTTCGGCCGCCCCTTTGCCGGGGACGGCCTCCTCGTGGCCCTCGATGAACCGGGGCGGGAGGGTGTCGTCATCGCCGTCGAAGCCAGCAAGGTTGTTGTAGTACCGTTCGAGGTTGTAGATCCGTTCGCCAGCTTCCAGCAACTCGTCCTCGCCAACGTCTCGGCCCGTCATCCCGTTATACTGTTTGACGTACTCGTCGATTCCCTCCGCGAAGGCGTTGAACTTGCAGATGTCGAACGAGTCCGAGATTGAGTGCAGGTCCTGGAAAACGATCAGGAGTTCGCCCTTGCCCTCCCATTCGATTGGGTCGGCCTTCTCGGGAACGCCGAGGACCTCGGCCGACGGGGTGTAGCCGCGAAGGTGACAGGCCCCACGGTTGCTGGTGGCGTAGCCGATGGCCATGCCCTTCATGCCGCGCGGGTCGTAGGCCGGGATCGATTGTTTCTTGACGGAGATGGACATGCCGGCGTCGCCCCATTGTTCGGCAGCCCGCGCCGGTCCCTCGGCGAGCGCGTCGGCGACGTTGCCCTCGCGGTGGCCGATCCGGTCGATCATCTCGATCATCTCGTCGGCGTCACCCCAGTCGATCTCGTCGTCAATGAGGCCGTTTTCGCTGGCCTCCATCGCAGTCGAGAGGGCGTTGCCGGCCTCGATGGTGTCGATCCCGACGTCGTTACAGCGATCGATCATCACGGCCACTTTGTCGCGGTCGTCTGTCATCGCGTGCGGGCCCAGTGCCCACGCCGACTCGTACTCATAAGACTCCATCCGGATGTTCATGTCCTCGCCCTTGTGGTGGACGTCCACCTCGACCTCCTTTTTGCAGGCGACCGGACAGGAGTGACAGGTAGGTTCATCGACGAGGATGTTCTCGCGTACGTTCTCCCCCGAGACGTTCTCGGAGTCGATGTTGGGTTCGTCGGGGCTGTCCTCGCGTTCCGACCGGGTGGACGTGTACGCGGAGTTCCTGGTGGGCAGGGCGTCGATCTCCTCGGTGAGGTTCATCAGGACGTTGGTTCCATACACCGACAGGCCGCCCTCGTTTGGCCCGGTGATGTCGGATTCCTGGATGGCCTGCATGGCCTGCTGGTGCCCCTCCTGGAAGGTCTCCTCGTCGGCTGGCTCGGGCATGTCCGTGCTGGACTTGATAACGATCGCCTTCAGGTTCTTCGACCCCATCACACAGCCGGTGCCGCCCCGACCCGAGGCTCGGTCGTCCTCGTTGATGATGCAAGCGTACCTGACCGCGTTCTCACCGCCCTGCCCGATGCCCATGAAGCTCATGTTCTTCCCGTAGGCACCCTCGTGGCGCTCCTCCAGCAGGTCGCGGGTCTCGTGGACGCCCTTGCCCCACAGGTCCGAGGCGTCGTGGAGTTCGACATCGCCGTCCTCGACGACGGCGTAGACGGGGCGGTCGGCCTTGCCCTCGAACAGGAGGCCGTCGAACCCGGCCCACTTCAGTCGGGCCCCGGACCAGCCGCCGTGGTGGGAGTCGGTCACCGTCCCCGTCAGGGGCGATTTGGTACAGACCGCGATCCGGCCGCTCATCGTCGTCTGGGTTCCCGTCAGCGGGCCGTTCATGAACGCCAGCAGGTTCTCCTCGCTCATCGGGTCTACCTCGGGCCCGTTGTCGAAGACGTACTTGACCCCGAGCCCCCTGGCACCGATGTACTTCTTCGCGTCGTCTTCGTCAATGCCCTCGTAGGATATTTCGCCGTTCGAGAGGTCGATGCGTCCGATGTGGTCATGGAAACCGCCGAGGTCAGTCATGGTAATCAACACCAATTATGTTGGTGCCGATACCTGTTAGACGTTCCCAACGTTCAGTAACTAATTCTGGTTACCTCCGTTCGAAAGGGCGAATTCGGGTCGAAACCGAAACGCGTCTCGAGTCCCCCTCGCAAAAACGGATCGTCGGTTCCCAAGCCTTCGCTCGGAATGCTCGGAAACGCAGGGGCGGAATCGGTCCTCGCAGAAACGGTTATTTTCCCCAGAAAGGATCGCGGTTGCGCTGCTTTTCGACGTACATCGACAGCGCCTCCCGTTCGTCACCCGGAATTTCCTCGATCAGTTCCTGTTCCAGGATCTTCGCGTGTTTCTCCGGCAGGAGCACCCAGAGTTCGTCCCCTTCCTTGATTTGCCGCCCAACCGTCGGGCCATCGATTGCGACCGAAACGCGTTCGCCCGTTCGCGCCTCGTCGACGTCCTCGCTTTGGTCCTGAATTCCTTTGAGTTGGCCGACCCGGGTTGGTTCGTTGCCCTCGAACTTCGCAACGGGGACGTTCCGCCGGATCGTCCCTGAGAGTATTTCGACGCCAACGACGGCTGGGTCATTTTGGCGGAAAACGTGGTCGTCAAGGATCTGGAACCGGGCCGGCCGGATCACGTTCTCCATCACGGTCTCCTGTTGGGCGCGTTCGATTTCCTCGACGTACTCCTCGTAGTCCTCGATCAACTGGTAGATGACGTCGTCCCGGAAAATCCGGACGTCGTCTTCCTCGGCCCGGCGCCCGGCCTCGTCGAGGACAGCCACGTTGAACCCGAGGATAACCTGCTGAGTCGACTCGTCGGCGGTGCTGGCAACACTGATGTCCCGGGGCGCCACGTCCCCGACTTCTGCTCGCATGATTGGGACCTCCGCGTCTTCGAGCGCGCTTGCCATCGCCTCCAGGCTCCCGAGGGTGTCGGCTTTGACCACGACGCCGTCCTCCTCGCTTTCCACCTCGACCTCGGCGAGTTCGGCCTCGACTTCGCTGATGACCTCCTCAATCGGGCGGTCGCGAACCACCCGGACCGGTGCGCCAGCCATCGCGTTCTCGAGGTCCGGCGCGGCAATTTTGATACCAGCTGCTGCCGACACCTCGTCGACTTGCTCGAAGCGACTTTCCGTCCGGATCTCGGCCAGCGGTTGGGGTTGGAGCAACGCCCGGACGTCGGTGATGATGGGTTCGTGCTCCCCGCCGATCACGATCGTCTGGTTCGTGCGGACCTCGCCGTCGTAAAGCACGACGTCGAGCGTGGTCCCGAACCCTTTCTCCTCCTTGACCTCGAGGACGGTCCCGACGCCTGGCCCGCCGACGTCGATTCCCAACTCCCCTTTCATGTACCGCTGGGCGAGCCCCATCATCACGGCCAGGAGGTCCGGGACGCCCTCCCCAGTGATCGCTGAAACCGGAACGACACCGACGTTGCGCTGGAAGTTCTGGACCCGCCAGTAGAGGTCCGCCGAGAAGCCCTCATCCGAGAGCGAGCCGATGAGTTCGTAGAGGCTTTCGTCGAGATCGTTCCGAACACGATCGGACTGGGCTTCGTAGGTTCGCTGGATCGGGGCATCCTTGTTCGGGTTCCAGCCCGGGAGCGCATCGATCTTGTTCGCGGCGACGATGAATGGCGTCTCGGTCCGCCGAAGGATATCGATCGCTTCCATTGTCTGGGGCTGAAAGCCGTCGTTGACGTCCACGACGAGGACCGCGATATCCGCCAGCGCCCCGCCCCGGGAACGAAGCGTTGTGAAAGAGTGATGGCCAGGAGTGTCGATGAAGAGGAGTCCCGGCAGATCGAAGTCCTCAGGGTCGACGAGTTCTCCCGCAATCGAGGAGACGATGTCCAGCGGCACCGCTGTGGCACCGATATGCTGGGTAATCGCTCCGGCTTCGCCTTCGCTGACGGCCGACCCTCGAACCTTGTCGAGGAGACTGGTCTTCCCGTGGTCGACGTGACCGAGGACGGCGACGATGGGCGTGCGCAACGACTCCGGGTCCGGGGCCTGTGTATCTGAGTCCGACATGAGTACCACCCGAGAACGTTCTTGGGGTAGACTACGTGAGCCGGCATTTAATTCCATCGTACTGCGC
>JBKEGM010000028.1:0-15731 GCA_046710005.1 Natrialbaceae archaeon | reverse complement strand
CACTCGGTGCCAACGGACTCGACGGCGAGGCGCCCGAGAACTACGCGGACCATCAGGTCGACGACGTCGAGAACCACAACGCGTACTTCCGATACGAGACCGGGTGTGCCGACGCGATCGTCGACGAGTGGTAAGGCGAGCCCCGTGGTTCAGTAGTCCCGCCGGCAACCCGTCGCCGGGTGGTCGGGTCGGGTCGGGCCGTGATCGTCGAGGTCGGTTCACCGACCGCTCATCACATACAGCATCGGCCCAACGACCAGCAGGCCAAGGCCGACCAACCGGTAATGGAACGGGGAAACGGAGTTCGGCGTCAGGACGAAGACCAATCCGAACGCGACAGTGTTGAGCGCGGCCAACTTCGTCCCTCTGGTCAGCGCCCCAAGGGTCGTCACCGCGAAGAGCACCAGCAACGCCTGCCCGACGTTGTAGTTGACGATGAAGTTGTCGAGCACTTGCAATGGAATCCCGGCCATCATCGTTGCCACCACTTCTCCACCTGGTAGCCTTTAAAGTTCCGCTATTTATCGGGGCCCTGAAAGTCCAGCGGGCGGATCCACCCGTACCAGACCACCAGGACCATCGTTCCGAACCCGGCCAGCCAGACCCCGGAGCCCAGGGCCGGTCGCCCAGTTTGATGCAGGGCGTAATCGAGGACGCCCGGAACGATCACGCCGACCGCGATCAATAGCGCCAGGAACAGTGTGTCGCGTCGAGCCATCGCCGTTTGATCCACCTTCGGCCCCCGGGCGGATTACCGTGACGGTCGCTGGGGGGTGGTATGCGTGGCCAGGCGCCAGCGGGGGAACGCTCAAGGGCGAATCGGGACAAGATTCGGGTATGTTCGCCCACGAACGTTCGCGGCCAGCGCGCTCGACTGGCGCGGTCACCGAGGGGAGGGGAGCCGAATGACCGACATCCGCCAGCCGGCCGTGGCCGGTCAGTTCTACGCCAGTGATCGGGACGGCCTTCGACGGCAAATCGAAGAAGCCATCACCCACGAGGTCGGCCCCGGGTCGTTGCCGGCGGTCGGGTCTGGTTCTCGGGATCTGGTTGGGATCGTCTCGCCGCATGCCGGGTATCCCTATTCCGGCCCGGTAGCGGCCCACGGGGCAGCGGCCGCCGCTGAGAACGGCGTCCCGGAAACGGTGATCGCGCTCGGGCCAAACCACTCCGGCCTGGGGGCCGGGGTCGCGTTCTCCGGGGCCGATCAGTGGGCGACGCCACTCGGGACACTGGACGTGGATGCGGCATTGACCGACGCCATCCTCTCGGCGGGCGATGTCGGCGAAATCGACCACGTGGCCCATCGCGACGAGCATTCACTTGAGGTCCAGTTCCCCATGCTCCAGTACGCGCTGGAGGCTGACTTCGAAATCGTTCCCATCTGTGTGGGGCAACAGGACGAGGGAACGAGCGAGCGACTGGGGACGGCCATCGCCGATGCAGTCGCAGACCTCGACCGGGACGTATTGCTACTGGCCTCCACCGACCTCACCCACCACGAGGCCCAGGACGTCGCCGAACGCAAGGATCGAACGGTGATTGATCGGATGACGGCCTTCGATGCGGCGGGCGTCGTCGAAGCCGCGACTGTCGAGGGAATCAGCATGTGCGGGTATGGACCGGTGGCGGCGACAATCGTTGCCAGTCGCGACCTCGGCGGGTTGGATGCGACGCTGTTCGAGTACGCGACCAGTGGGGATACCGCCGGTCCACAGCGAGAGGTCGTCGGGTACGGATCGGTGGGCTTCTTCCGGTAGCGGTCTTCCGAGGGTTTCCCTCGTTACCGACGCCGAATGGGGTTTTCGCTCCGGCCAAACCAGTCGGGTCCGCAAGTGTCTGTCTTCCAGGGGTGGGTTCTACTCACGTGTGAACTGTGGCCGTGAGAATGAGGAACATGAGACTAAGGCCCGTGTTTGGTTGGGTTGTGCCAACTTTTCACCCTCAGAATTTAAACATTGTTCCATATCAAGTGAAAAGATTTGAGTTGCCTAGAATCGAAGTTCTTGGTACGAATGCCGACTCTCGATTTTACCCCGCGACGGTATCATGACTTCGATGCCGATAAGCGCCCGTCGCTGGCCGAGGCGCTGGTCCCTGTCATGGCCCTGATCCTCTCCCTCTCTGTCGGTCGAATCCTTCTGAATCTCCACTCCACGATTCCTCTCCTCTGGGGAATCGTTTTTGCGGGGTTGATGGGGCGATACTACTTCGGCTACACCTGGAACGATCTCTATGACGGCATCGGTCAGAGTATCCTCATGGGACTCCAGGCCGTGCTCATTCTCCTCGTGATTCACATGCTCATCGCGGCATGGACGGGGGCTGGAACGATTCCGACGCTCATGTATTACGGGCTCGAGTTCCTCTCTCCCAAGATCTTTCTTCCGTTCGCAGCGATCCTGGGGCTCCTCGTCGCGTTCGCGGTGGGGTCGTCCTGGACGGCGGCGGCCACGCTGGGCGTCGCGATGATCGGCATCGGCGAGGGATTAGGGATTCCTGCCCCGATGACCGCTGGGGCTGTCCTTTCCGGTGCTTACGCCGGTGACAAGAACTCACCGCTTTCGGACACCTCGAACCTGTCGGCGGCCGTCACGAACACCGAACTGATGACGCACGTCCGGACCATGCGGGCAGGAACCGTGGTGGCGTTTAGTATTTCGCTTGCGGCGTTCGTCTACCTCGGCCTCAGCGCGGGCGGAGCGATTCCCACGGGGCGGGTCGTGGAGATGCAATCGGTCCTGGACGGCCTCTATGCTATCACTCCCCTCACGCTGCTTCCACTGTTCGTGACGTTCGCACTTGCCCTTCGAGGCTATCCAGCCCTTCCCTCACTGTCGGCCGGGGTTTTCGCCGGTGTCGGCGTCAGCATTTTCGTTCAGGGCGTCGGCTTTGCCGCCGCGTGGGATGCCCTTTGGGCCGGCACTGCCCCGCCGACGATCACGAGTTCACTGGCGCCGGCGGTCGAACAGGTCCTCGAGGAGCAACTCCTCACGACCGCCGGCGTCCAGGGGTCGATGGGCGTGATCGCGATCGTCGTTGCGGCTCTCACACTCGGCGGCGTCCTCGAGTCGACCGGCGTCCTGGCGACGCTGGCACATTACGTCGGACGGGCGGTCAGGAGCGTTTTCGGACTGACCGCCGGCACTGTGGCGAGCACGGTTTCGATGAACTTCCTCGCGGCCGACCAGTACGTCGCCATCGTCGTCCCTGGGATGACCCTTCGGAACCTCTATGACGAATACGATCTCGAGAGTCGGAACCTTTCGCGGGCACTCCAGGCGTCCGGGACGACCACTTCGGCGTTCGTTCCGTGGGGGTCGGGCGGCGTGTTCATGGCGACGACGCTGGGCGTCCCGGTGGTCCAGTACGCCCCGTTTTACGTCTTCGGCCTGCTCAATCCGCTGGTCCTCCTCGTCATGGGCGCCACCGGGTGGAAGATCTTTTATCGAGACACAGACGACGCCGGGGATGTCGAACGGTTGCCCTCGGTACCACAGGCCGACTGAGTGTCTGAGAAACCGCTCGAGTGCTGTGTCCTTGTCCGGCGGGACCCGATGCTACTCGGAGTCAGTTCGATCGAAAGAGACGGCCGGCATTGCTGACGAATCGTCGTCCGATCGACGATCGTCAGCGATCGTTCGTTCGAGAAGCGTGTGTCGTTATTCGAGGCCGAGGTCCGCCAGCGAGTGGGTGTGTTGCCACGCCCCAGTAACCTCGTCGATGTCGAATTTGATCACGCCATCAGTCAGTTCGAGGCGCACCATCTCGTCGCCGATCTCGGTGTCGTGCAGGTGGAGTTCGAGCGGTTGGTCGAACTCGGCGACTGCGAGCATCAGTTCTCCGTTCTTTTCGAGCATGGTCTGGAGGTCATCGGCTTTCATGGTTGCACTATTTGATTTGCGTGTCATTCCAATAAAGATTGGCTCTCCGGAAGACCCGATGGTTCAATTCGGCTAGCGGCAGTGATGCAACAGACTCTGGGCGTAGAGTGGGCCGTCTGTGTCCGAGGGGTTCGCAGTCTTCCTGTCCCTCGCTTCGACGTCGCTCCGTCGGGGGAGCACGGGACGCGACGGAAGTGGCAATACATAAAGGGTTTTTGACCTATAGGGGACTTTGTCCACCAGGCTTGGGCGTTATGAGGTTGCTCGCCCTTCGACAATCGATGGACCAGGAATCCGAACAGGGGGCGAATGAGCTTTTGGAAGGGGATTCGACAGGTGGGATAGAACGGGATGTCCAACAGTTGTCTGCCGTCATGCGAAAGGATATAGCTGCTGATGAAAAAGCCCGGCGACTCCTCGAATTGGGGCGACGATATTTGCGAGCGGACACCGGCTTCCTTACCAGGATCGACCAGGAAACCGATCACTGGGAAGTAGTGGTCAGTACTGATCCACCGGGTGGGCAATTTCCCGCCGGCCTCGAACTCGATCTCGGAAACACGTTTTGCCGGCGCACCGTTCGAGTGGGGTCTCAGGTCGCTCTGAGCGATGCCACGAAGGAGGGTTGGGACGACGATCCGGCCTTCGAGGCCCTCGGTCTCCATAGCTATCTCGGGACTCCCATCGTTCTCGACGGGGTCGGGTATGGCACTGTGTGCTTCGTGTCAAAATATCCCCAGACTGCGGGATTTGGTGACCGGGAAAAACTGATCGCCGAACTCATCTCACAGATGCTCGAACGGGCACTCGAACGCGAACAGGACGCGTTCCAACTGCAGAAACGGACTACCCTCGGCATCGTTCTCAACCGATTGTTGCGACGGAACCTGCACAATGACATGGCCATTATCCGGGCCTTCACTCGAATTATGGCCGGTCAACTGGCGGATGACTCCTATGGAGACCGGACACTCCAGCAAATCGATGGGCTCCTCGAGCTGACCGAGAAGACCCGGGAACTCGACGAGTTGGTCGCCAGCGATGTCGATCCGGAACGGACCGCTATTTCCCCCGTCATTGAGGGGGCTGTGAAACGAGTGCGCCAGGAGTATTCATCGGCTTCGATATCGGTCACTACGGATGAAGCAATCATAGCCCCCATTCACCCCAGTTTCGACCGTGCCATCGGGGAACTGCTGGACAACGCTGCCGAACATGGCGGTAACGAACCGAGGATCGAGGTGACCGTCGAGCGGATTCCGAACGCCGTGGCAATCCGAATCGCCGACGATGGGCCTGGGATCGAGAGTGAGGCGGCGGACGTTCTCCGGTCGGGCACGAAGTCGCCATTGCTGCATGGAAGCGGCCTGGGCCTGTGGTTCACCCACTGGATCGTTTCGAACCATTATGGGTCGATCGACGTTTCCGGATCGGATGCGGGAACGACAGTGACGATGACGATCCCGCGGACCCCAATCAGCGAGAACCTGCAGGGCGGGGTGCCGGACCGTGCAGGGGATCAGTACGAGGCGGCGTTCAAAGAGGCCGGTGATGGGATGACGATCACCGACGACGAGGCACGCATTCTGGACGTCAACGAAGAGGCTGCCCGCATCTACGGCGAAGAGCGGGACGCGTTGATCGGGCGGTCGATGCGGGAGTTCCTCCCGGACGATTTCGATTTCGAGGCCGAGTGGGGCGACATCCAGGGGGCCACAGTCAAGCGCGACGAGATGACGATCGTCAGTGCGGACGGTGGCGTCAACCCGATCGAGTATACCGCGAAAACCGATTTCGTCCCCGGACAACATCTCATCGTCAGTCGGGACATCTCCGCACGGAAGCGACACGAACGGCGCGTTTCGGCCCTGAAGGAGCGGTATCATACGTTGCTCGAGGAATCTCCCGCTCCGATCGTTATCGTCGAGGACGCGACCGGGACGATCATAGAAACCAACGCGGCGTTCGACGCGTTACTGGCCACGTCCCGGGACCAACTCGTCGGCGAACCGCTTTCGACAGTGTTCTCCGCCGGGCAAGCGGACCGATACCGCGAGATGCTCGCTGACTCGGAACGCCCCCGGAAAACGATCACCAAACTCGAGGATGGCTCCCCGCTGGAACTGGTCCCAGCCGAGGGGGAGGCCGTCCCCGTTGAAGCCAGCGTGGGAACCGTGACACTACCCGACGAGGACGTGATGGTGAGTATATTCCGAGACGTTTCCGACCGGGGGCACGGGCCGCGATCGCTTCAGGATCGAAACGAAGAATTGGGGACCTTCGTTAGCGAAGTGTCCCATGACCTGCGAAACCCGCTGACGGTTGCGAATGGCGGCCTTGAGCTGGCACAGGAGGAGTTCGAGAGCGAACACCTGGAGACGATCGAGAACGCCCACCAGCGGATGGAGCGGCTGATTTCGGATTTGCTCGTGCTGGCCCAGCAAGGATCGGCAGTTGTTGAACGCGAACCGGTTGCCCTCCCCGAACTGGTGAACAGTTGCTGGCTGAACGTGGCGACCGAGGGGGCTACACTTGTTATGGATGTCGATCGGACGATTCGAGCAGACAGGGGTCGGTTGCAACAGGTGTTCGAGAACCTGTTCCGCAACGCGGTGGAACATGGGGACGGCGAGGTAACTGTGAGAGTCGGGGAACTCGCTGGCGGGTTTTACGTGGAAGACAACGGCCCAGGGATTCCAGCGGCCGAGCGAGCCAACGTGTTCGAGGCTGGGTATTCAACGCGCGAGGACGGCTTCGGTTTCGGCTTGAATATCGCCACGGAGGTCATTGACGCCCACGATTGGGAGATACAGGTGACCGAGGGATCCGATGGGGGCGCTCGGTTCGAGGTTACCGGCGTGGACTCTCCTGCTGAATAGCGTCTGGTTGTCGGTCAGTGTCCCTCCAACCCCAATCACGAATCGATCCCCGTCGATGGAGGTTGGACCAATCCACTTCCGGGATCTGTCGTTGCCAGGCGAGTGTGGCCGACGGGGGCCTTCGGACGGGCTGGCAATTCAGTGCCCGTGGCCAGCACCTCGTTGCACATTCCGTTGAGTTCTTCGAGTTTCTGCCGGATGGTCACCGGCTTGTCTTCCGGAGGGTCCTCGAATGCCGGCTGCCCGTGAGCTTCCGGTTAGCCGACCATGACGCTGCCGATGATGCCGTCTGTCTCGTTTGGGGCACAGTAGTAATAGACGCCGTCGGTCCCGAACGTGTGTTCGACCACTAACCGAAGTGGCGAGTGGAGTGCTTTACCGTGGCGGCATATTCTGGTTCGCGTTGATCGAGGTGTGTGTCTGCTCGATCCGCTCCCCGATTCTTGTAGGCGATTCAAAACATATATATATCGAACACTTCCTAATTTTGGATAATTTGGACGAAAGACGATGTCAATTCTCGTTGCGGACGACGATCCCAAACTGAGAGCACTCCTCGAGTTTCGTCTTCGCAACGACTACGACGTCACCGTCGCCGAGGACGGCCAGGAGTGCTGGGAGTATCTCGATTCCCATCGCGTGGACCCGCCGGACGTGGTCGTTTTGGACGTTATGATGCCAGGGTTAGACGGCTATCGAGTGCTCGATCGAATGGAGGCAGACGAACAGTTCGATGCTGTCGACGTTATCATGCTCACGTCACGGGGGACCGAAGAGGACGTGGTTCGAGCCCTGGAGTCGGGGGCGACGGATTATATGACGAAACCGTTCTCCCCAAACGAACTCGCTGCCCGGATCGAACGGGTGCTATAATGGTCTCGTCAGTCGGTCCTCCAATCGACATGTTGGTCGGCATCGGAGTGGTGGTGCTTTCCCTGCTGGTTGCGGTCGCCCTCGTGACGCTCGGGCGGTCGATTGCGGGCGCACGACGGGATGCCAGACGGGACGTTCGTCGTCCGGACCTTCAGACGGCGATCGTCGAGCGAATGGGAGCGGCCGATCCGGAGTGGCAGGCTTGGGTGGCGGGGTTGGACCGAACGGAGCGAAGCGTCGCCAAAGAGATCCTTCGGGCGTATTTCGATTTGGTCGACGGGGAGGCTCGGGAGTCGTTACGAGGGCTCGGGCGGGCGCTCGGTATCGATCGAACGGCACGATGGAACTTGCGAACCGGGAATCGTTTCGAGCGACTCGAGGCACTCTCGTGGATTGCGCTGCTCGACGTCGACATCTCGATCGAGACGTTGCGATCGACCTGTCTCGAGACTCCGGAAACCAGGGCCGGCGCCGCCCGCGTTCTCTACGAACAGGATCGGGCCGACGCCGCCCGAGTCGGAACGGCGTTCCTGCTTGAAGACCCGGATCCACTCTCTGTGTTCGGCGTCGATACGCTGTATCAACTGAACAAATCCGATCCGAGCCCATTACTCGATCGGGCGAAGGAAGCGTACGGTATCTGGTCGGAGTCGCTCTTGATTCAGGTGCTTCAGGTCATCGGGAAGACCAGCCCGACGACGGCGGACAACCCGCTGGGCTGGATCGGTTTTCTTTTCGTGAGCGACTCGCTGCGGGTCCGACGGGCAGCTGCCGAGGCGATCGTCGGGTACGGGTGGCACTCGGATATTCGGGCCGTGGTCGACGTGGATCAGATCCGGACCGACGAGTCCTCGAGAGTTCGGCGAGCGGTGTATCGAACGCTCGCTGCGTGGGATGATGCGCCTTCCAGTGACGCACTGGTGGACGCCGTCCGGACGGAGAGTGATCCGCGATCGGCCGTGGTTGCCGTGGAAGCGTTGGACAGAACCGGGATCGACCCCAGCGAAATCGATCGATCCTCGGCAAGTGAGGCGGCTCTTGCTTGGGTCCAGGCGAAGGCGGTGGCGACGGACGCCGAGGTGACCGGATGACGTTCCTCCGCGACGCATTGGTGCTGGTGAGCTGGCTGATTCTTGGGTACTACCTGTTGATCAATGGGCTCTATTTGCTCGTCCACAGCGCTGCACTGTTCGAACTTCGAGCTGACGTCCGGAAGGCAACGCTTTCACAAGTGTATCGGCCCTTCTCGTCACCGTTCCTGCCCGGGGTCGCGGTCATCGTTCCCGCGTACAACGAGGAGGCGGTGATCGTCGAAAACGTGCAATCCCTGCTCAATCTCAACTATCCGGACAAGGAAATCGTCGTCGTCAATGACGGCTCGACAGACGAGACGCTGGCACGCCTCACCGAAGCGTTCAACCTCGAAGCGACCGACGCACCCGTCCCGTATGACGTTCCGTCGGCGGAAATTCGAACCGTCTACCAAGCACGGGATTCGACGAATCTCGTCGTCGTCGACAAGGAAAACGGCGGCAAGGCGGATGCGCTCAACGCTGGCATCTGGCTTACGGACCAGACACTTTTCTGTGCGGTCGACGCCGATTCGATCATTGATCGTGACGGGTTGTTACAGGTCGTTCGTCCGTTTCTCGAGCATCCGGAGGAAACCGTTGCGACCGGTGGGACTGTCAGGGTCAGTAACGGGTGTTCCGTCGAAGCCGGAGGGGTCGAATCGGTTTCACTGCCCGACGATACGCTCGCTGAACTTCAGGTCATGGAATATCTCCGTGCCTTTTATTCGGGCCGGCTCGGTCTCGATCGGTTCGACTCGTTGCTGCTCATATCGGGTGCTTTCGGGATGTTTCGGACGGAGGTCATCCGGGATATCGGGGGATACGACTCGCGTTCGATTACCGAAGATTTCGAACTCACCGTTCGGCTCCACCGATATCTCAAAGAACAGGAACGCCAATATCGGATCGAATTCGTTCCGGAACCTGTGGTCTGGACCCAGGTTCCCACGTCGCGGACGACATTTAGCAGACAGCGGCGTCGATGGTATCGAGGACTGCTGGATACGATGGTTCGCCACCGGGGGATGATCGGCCGGCGTCGGTATGGTTGGGCCGGTGTGTTCGGATTTCCGTCGTTTCTTTTCGGTGAAGTGCTGGGCCCCCTCGTCGAGGGGATGGGATACCTCATTGTCCCGATCGCGTTTCTGCTCGGGGCCGTCAGTCCCTGGTTCGTTCTCATGTACTTCGTCCTTGCAATCGGCATTGGAACCATTCTTTCGTGGTTCGGTGTCATGAGTGAAGTGTGGAGTTTTCGTCGATACGATCGCCCTCGCGAAGTGGTTCGACTCCTCGGCAATGGCGTCCTCGAGAACTTCGGGTTTCGACAGTGGAAGACGTTCATCGCTTGGCGGGGGCTCATCGAGTTCCTCCGGGGCGATAAGTCGTGGGGAAAGATGACACGGTCAAAATTCGAGCGGGATTGAACCGCCCCGGACGGAATCACGAGCAGAGATGTTCGTCGATCAGTTGGCGGACCCTTCGACGAATGGCTCTACCGCTTCGGGTGAGGTCATCCCATCCGCGGTAACGTCGCGGCCGCGACCATTCCGTTTAATCGCTCCCCCGACCTCGAGGCAGTCTCTCAATACTGGTCGAATGTTTCTCGAAGAACCGAATACCCTTCCTTTAACCGCTCTTGATACTTTGGCTGTTGCCACGTATCCCACGCGTACCGCGGAAATTCGCCGAAACCAGAGTGGGACTCGATGAAATTGGGAAGCGAGTCAGTCACGTTTCCGGGATTCGAAATCGGTTCTGCATCGCCATCTGCTGTCGGCTTGAAGGTCATGGTCGCGATGCCGATATCGTCTATATGCTGATCGGAGCCAAGTCCATCGTTCCAGATGTCACCCATAATCGATCGCGTGCTCGGGTCACGGAAGTTCAACATTTGCCAGGGAAGCCGAACCTCGACGGTGTTTTCGGTGGTGTCGACGTGGACGTCAGTCAGCGAAGCGTCCTGCGAGTGGGTCGGGTCGCCGTCCCCATAGCGTAGTTCGCCAGTTTCGACGAATCGAAACGGAATCGTTCGGTCCTGGCTCGGAATCCGGAGTGGGTAACTCGTTGCGAGCCGAACCGGATGATAGACGCCGTTGTTCGGTTGAGCGGCGTACGGCGCGGCGTCAATAACGTCGTCCCGATGTCCGTACTCGTAGTAAAACACATCATAGTGACTGGCGACTACCACACGGGATGCCGACGGACCGGCGAGTTCGACCGCGAAGTCCACACCCTGCTCCGAATCGACGTTCAGATTTCGAGGCAGACTCGTGTTGCCGCGGTCCGGTGTAATATCCAGCGCCACGAGCGTGCGCATCCGACTCCAGTCGACACTGTCGCCGAGGTCATCATAACCGATCCGTACGTACAGGAACGCCTCGTCGGCGTCCAATCGGACCTCCCTGAGGCTCCGTCCCGCGTCGTACCCGTCCTCGAGTCGAACGCTAGGGGTTTTGCCCCCGGTCGCAATTGTCGTCGCGTCAGTCCATTCTTCTGTGTCTCCCGTGAGGGTGATGCCGGAACTGGGGTCGAACGACAGGAGACCGAACCGCTCTTCGGGGGACTGGACGTTGAGCCAGAAGGGGCGGCGGTTTGGGTCAGTGTACTTCATCGTGTTCCAGGTGCGCTTGAACCACTCGTCCTGCCAGGCGAAGACGATGCCGCCCGCAGTTTCGGCTTCAACGAGCCGTTCGAAGAGCTCAGCGTCGTACTCTCCCTGCTGTGTTTCCGAGTGGTGGCCTTGGTCAATCTCGTAGACGTGTTCGTGGGCGATACCCCGTGAGGACGGGACGCCGAATTCACCGATGACAACAGGATGGTCGTTCGCCTGTACCAGGTCGTTCAGATAGCCGGCATAACTGCTCTTTTCGCCATCGCTATCGACGTACTCTGTGTACGTGCGGCTGAAGTTCAGGAAGTCCGGATAGTACGGATATGCGTGGTAAGTGGCAAAGGTTCCGGGACCGAAGGTGTCTGTCGTGACGACCGCGTTCGGATTCACCGATGCGTTGTCCTCCCACTTGAACGGCTCGGCTGGATGCGAGAGATGGTCGGTCGTTGGCCAGTTCGCAAAGCTTACCGGACGGCGGTGTCCGTAAGTCTCGTCGGCGTACACTGCAAGCGCGTCGAGTCGGAGCGCGAGCCAGCGCTCGAACGCCTTCGCCTCCGTGGTCGCTCGGACGAACTCCCCGTCGGTCGGTCCACCGTCGTGTCGTTCGTTCGTCCGCGCCACGAACCTCGGCTGCCACTCGACACCGACGATGTAGCCGAGCGTATAGTTGGAGACGTTTGCCTCGAAGGTACCTCCCGCGTAGCCGGCTCGCTCTGGGAGTTCTGCGTCGCCATTGACGACGTTGACGACCGTTCGTAGTCGGTCGTCGAAGCAATCGGTCACGCCGTCGGCGAACGCAGTCGTATCTTCTTCGATTCGATCGGCCGGGAGCCAGTTCCCGTGCAACAGGTACAGTGGCTGGTCTGTCTTTGCGTTATGTTCAGCGAGAGCTTCGTAAAATTCGGGCGGATGAACAGTATAAACGCGAAGCACGTTCGCATTCATCGCGGAGATCTGCCCCAACCAGCGATCGTATTCGTCGCGAGTAATGGCTGTCTCCCCCGGGAAACGTCCAGGTTTTCCCATACCGAGATTGACACCTCGAACGAGCAGTGACGCCCACTCGCCGTCACGACGAACACGAAAGCCCTCGTCGTCCATGCGGACCGATTCGAGAATATGTGCCTGGTCAGGTGTGCCAGTCGTTTCCAGGGTTTCGTTGGTCGTGTTTCGGTGTTCGAGGGCGTTTTGATTGTCATCACTCCCACAACCGGTGAGGGTCGTGCCGAGGGTGCTGACGCTGACCGCCTGAAGGAGTTCACGTCGGTTCACCAACGGTGTCTCACCATCCATCTGTGACACTACACAGGGCTGGAATGAACTATGTCTTTTCGTATGAGACAGTTTCGGACCACGTTTGGGGCCGGCCGAGCTATAGGTGATTGCCCAGATTTCGCCAATCTTTTCGAGGACTCGACTGTCCCTTCGGACCCCAACAGGAGGTCAGCGCATCGAATGTGTGATGCGCTTTTCTTTCGGCTCCTGATGACGGTACTCCTGAATTACTTTTGATCATCAAACTTGAGGGGGCTTCTGTTGTGAGCCAAAGTGCACTTTGGTGGTCCTTTGTTTCCGACTGTCCTCTCTCAGCGGGTCGCAGACACGATTCTATGACGGTCGGTCACTTCTCCTCGCAAATGTATGGATGGAAAGCTGGCCTCGGCACTCTGGTGAATATCAACATAGATAAGATATAAAAAAGTTTATAGTTAATTTCAGAGTGTGCGGAGGCGGAGCGGGTTTTCCCGCCTTCTCCTGTACGCAAGAGGTGTCAGTATGTCCGACGACAAAGACCAATGGAAGGAAACCGCAGGCCTCGCAGCCGACTCGACGGTCGCCCAGATCGTCTGCAAAGAACCCGACAAGAAAGAATGGGATGAAGAAGCCGAGGAGAAGGGCTACCGTAGCACGAGCAAGTACCTCTACGAACTGGTGCAGGAGGCTCGTGCCTACCGACAGCAAGGGTATCTCGCACATCATCAGAGCGAGGAGGAGATAACCGAACTCGAATCACGGATCGAGGAACTGGAGACACAGCTGGAGCGAGAGCGGAAGAAGGAGAGTGCGACGACGAGGATCGACGACATCGATTTCCTCGAACAGTTCCTCTCCACGGAGTACCAGACGCTGCCGGAGATTCTTCAAGACATCGTGGAGAGTGGTGCGCTGGACAACTTGATTCGGAAGCCGGTCGAGCACGAACTCTACTACCTCGCCTCACAGAACCGCGTCGAATACGAGCGGGGCCACGGCTGGCGACTCACTGACGGAGGTGACGAGTGATGGCCGATGACTGGTACGAGACGGTCTACGAGAACAAACACGACGTGGTCAACGAGTTCATCCGGAAGAAGCAGAGCACTGGCTGTAGTCACCGGACGCTCAACTCCTACAGCCGGACGCTGAAGAAGTTCTTCCACGAGCAATTCCCGAACCTTACCCCGTCCGAAGTGACGGTGCGGCACGTCGAGGACTACGTGGTAACGCTCGACCAGCGTGGTCTGTCACAGAACACGAAGCGCCGCTATCTCGAATCGCTCTCGGCGTTCTACGACTGGACGATGAAGCGGCCCCGATTCGAGGAGATCACGGGGAATCCGGCTGCCGTCGTGTTGGAGGACATCCCGAAGAAGATCCGTGAAAGGCCTGACTGTGCGACGTGGGAGAACGGTGCGAAGATTATCCGTGAGATGACCGACCCGCGGAACAAGACAGTCGCCGTCCTCCTCGCCAAGACAGGGTGTCGTGTGAGTGAGGCCTTGGAGGTGAAGATGGACGACCTGATGCTTGACGAAGGATTCGTTCGCCTCCGAGAGCGGAAAGGTGGGAAACAGACGGTCGTACCCCTGGACGGGGAGACGATCCAGGCTATCGAGCGGTTCAAATTCACTCGCCCGTCGAACGGCGATTCGGACTACCTGTTCCTCAGCATTCGCGGGAATCGGGTGTCGAAGACACAGGTACAGCGAGCGGTAAAAGACGCAGCTGTCGAAGCAGGCGTGATGGAACGCAGCGAGGATCGGTTCCACAAGAAGTTCACACCGCACACCTACAGAACTGTGTTCACGACACTGATGCGGAATCAGGGGATGAAGCAACACATCCTGCGGTACATCCGTGGTGACGCCGCGAGTGAGACGATGGACATCTACACGCGGGTCGACCGTGAGGACGCCCGCGAGGAATATCTGAACTGTATCAAAACCCTCGAACTATAGCCACAGGAGGTTAACAAGAATCGGAACACACGAGGTAAACGTCTGGCGGGATCGAGAAGGCGAGATCACTGGCGCATCAGTTTTCCTGACGCCGGAGGAAGTACGGAAACTCCGTGAACAGGGACGCATCGAGTTTGCACGTGAGGAATGACATCGCCGTAAAAAGGCAACACCGCGAGCCACGTGTCCATCACGTTACCGTAACCCAGTAATTACAGAGCAGTCTGTTCGTTCTCCTCGCTTCCAGGCGACGTATCCGTCAAACACGGGGAACAGGTACTCTCGCAGGCTTTGCAGGATGCAGCGACGGGCACAGCAGTTCAGAACCAAGCTTTACGCAAAGACCTGAAAACCGAGAGAGACGGAGACTCACGGCGATTGCGATCACTCACCGGTCGGCTGTGGGTGGCTGTTCAGGTCACTCTCGCTGTAGGTACGCCGACGACAGCCGCGACCCGAAGTCGCCGTTCCGGAGAGCAACGTATCCGACAGTGAGCGCAGCAACACAGAACACCGCTCCGGTGTTGACTAGACCGTACACCCCTACGAACTGGGCCGGGCCGGTGAACGCCGGCCGGACCAGCATCGCCTGCACCTCCGCAGCCTCAAGAACGTTCGACAGGCCGTAGATGTTGTTCATCGCGAAGTTGACCAGGAAGTGGATGCCGATTGGCAGCGCCAGCGAGTCGGTCCACACGTACGCGGCGCCGAGGAGGAGCCCCAACATCACCCGGAACCCGAACTTTTCCAGCGTCCCCGGGAAGTGCCCGAGACTGAATATCAGCGAGGACGCCACCACTCCTGCCACGACCGCGCCACGGTCGGAAAGCCATCGACTTCGGAGCCCTTCGACGGCACTCGTCAGAATGAGGCCCCGATAGACCAGCTCTTCCCAGAAGGCCACAAACGCCCACTGGATGGTATACGCTCCGAACGCGGCGACGAACGGCAACACGTTCGCGCCAACGCCACCCGAAAACAGCTCGGAGACGGTCGCCCACCCGGCGAGCAGACTCGCGGGAAGTGCCACACCCATCCCCGCCAGAGCCACGACGCTGCCAGCGCCCAAGTCCTTCAGGAATGACGGGCCGAACGCCAGTCCGTAGTCGGTCAGCGGTCGCCGGTCAACGTACTTCGCGAACACAACTGCGAGGAGGAGTCCAACGAGCGCACTGATCAGGTTGGTCGCGGCT